>JANWWW010000070.1 GCA_025055295.1 Deltaproteobacteria bacterium
AACACACGTATGATTTCGACCTTACGACAGGGGCTGCAGTAGACTGGACTAACTATGATTTGGACTTTGATGACGGTAATGCCTATAACCTGAGAGTCGGGGCTGAATACCCATTAGGGGATACTGTTCATGTGAGAGCCGGATATCGTTACTTTGCAGGGTCCGACTTTGATCTATTTTTTACCAGTGACTCAAATGTGAAATTTAATGCCATTTCAGGTGGCATTGGTTTAAATTTTGGCACATGGGGTAGTCTAAATTATGGTGTTGAATACAGAAGTGTTGGAGACGGAGATTTCTTCCACACTGTCTCATATGACGTACCATTTAGCATTTGTGAGTAAGATTTAATCGACCAACCAATTAATTAAATCACTTTTAAGGCCGACCCGTCGATTAATTCCCAGGTCGGCCTTTTTTTTTTGAAAAATCTTTTTCAGCTTAGGTTTAGTATTAATTAGGTTATTTTAGTACCGAAATTTCAGCACTTTTGTTTGTTATAGGGTTCATTTAATTAAGGAGAAGAAATTTTACACTACTAGTAAAAAATTGTATAATACGCTAGATTATGTTTACTGTACTGCCTATTCCACGCCAGATAGATCTACGTCCGTCCGTTCCATTCATCGACGAAGATCGAGTGCTTTTCAGTCCGGGTTGGTTTAGGTCCTTAATTGAAGAGTATATTACCCTCATGCCTCCCTTTGAAGGAGTGAGTAAGTTATTTGATATAAAAAAAATCGGGGTGGCCATCCTTGAAAAGGAGAAACGAACGGTTGTTTTGTTGGGGGAAACCCATGTTACAAATAGTGAGTATCATGGATTTTTAGAGAGATGTTTAGTTGCAGCGCTTCCAGGGTTTGTAGCTTTAGAAGGTCCTCTTTTTATGCCTGAGGACATCCCTTCGGATTTTTTTGATCTTGTTAAACGCGATGACACGACTAGGTCCCAAACTCTTTATACCGCCTCATTAGGGATTTACTCAGCAATAGTTTATTTTTCATCACTAGTTGTGATCGAGTTAGCGCACCTGTTTTTTAAAGATTACGAAGACGTTTTAAGAAATGATCATTTCATTTTATCAAGGGTGTTGCGTCCTATGCTTTATTCAGTTCGTGAGACGCTATTCCGTACGTTAACCAATGAGGAACCTTTAACGGACGATGATTTGAGCGAATTGATGCAAGAAGTTGATCGAAGCCGAAAATTTCTAAAATCATGGATTTCCCTGGGTGAGGATGAGGGTAATAACAGCTCTTGGGATGTTACTCCAGCGGATCAAGAATCGTCAAACTTTATTGCGGAACCAGCAAAGACAATTCAGGAAATGACAAAACGATTAACAGATGCAATTTTAGATGAATGTTATCGGCTAGGATTAGATCCAGTGGTTTTGCTCGAAAATGTGATTTTATTTTTAAACCACGCCGTAAATCTCAACCGCATTTCATTAGCAACGGGGTTTATGCTGCCCGTTCAAAATGATGAAATCATCAAGCCGGCTTTTTTTCTCGAGGGCGATTTGGATGCGCATCTTGAAGCTGATCCAGAGAAACAAACCCTGCAGCATGCTTTCAACCAAGTGGTCATTTCATTTGATCAAATGGATAGCACAACATCGGGCGCAGCTTTTGGTGCCATAGAGCATCAAAAAATAATCAAACAATACCTTAGTAAAGCTAGGCAATACTTATCTTTTCGTGATGAATTAATCGCGAATAATTTGAATACTTTAATGGACATTCCCTTCGATGAAATTTTCTCAGCTCCGCTTGACGAACAAGAACATTGTTTTTGCACGGTTTTACTAGGGTTGGCTCATGTGAATGGGGTCTTATCTAACTTAATAAATTCCGGTTGGAAGCTTATCGCTCAGTTTTCTCCTAGTGACACCGGTGTTCTTTCTACAGTAGAATACCCTGAAAGATTTGAAGCTCTAGAAGCGGAAATCGCCAGTCATGCCAGACTACAAAGGATTGTTTGCTCTTGGCGAGCTATTAAACTTTCAAATTAAAAAAATAAGTAATGACTCGTGAAAAAGAATTAAGTGTTTAGCGTTTACGAAGAAAAATATTCGTTTTAACACCTCAGTGTGGTTTATTCTATATTTGTACTTAACCCTCGTTATTCCTACGATTTATACCCCTTCCGTCAATTGGAACCTCGGTGTCAATTTCTCCCAGGCTTGTTTTTTAACAGGTCTTTTTTATTTACCATACCCTCGGTTCCTTTGTTTAGAACGCCTTTTATATTTCTTGCCCCACTTGGTTGTTTGTAGGAACTTTTTCATAGCTTCCATAAATTTCTTCTTGGTCATTTTTTCACCCGTCCAAAATCTGTTTCAGATTACAACTCAAATTTGCACAAATAAAGGGATATCCTTATCAAAGTTAAAGTTCTGCAGCCCTAAATAAAAAAAGTTGAATGTACACTGCTCAAGTCTTGATTTGACTAAAAAATTATTGTTTAGGTAGAATAATCTGGAAAATGACTCGCTCAATTGCGCGAGGGGTTATGCCTCGGGAAGAGTTGACATCAATTCTGGTCCACAATGCCCGGTTGAATCCGCGGTATTCTTGGCGACGAGTTTTTGATCAGGATGCCCCTATATTGGTAGTTCAGATTGGGGACTTTTCTGTTTACATACCCTGCTTACTAACCTCAGAATGGGATAGCGTAACGGTACCAGATAAATATTTTATGGTTAAAAAACGTACGGAACATAATCAAGGCAAGCCTGTTTCGGAATTTTATCTGTCCGAATATCAGCTAGAGCTTATACTAGCTGTAGAAGACATAAAGTTTGTCATTTCGAGGACAATCAATGAATTTATCAATCAAAAAGGTATACGAGCTACCTTTAATCCAGAACAAATTATTGAAAATATTAGGCGGGCTCATTCAAAAATTAATCATCAGCGATCTTTTTTCAATGGAAGATCTAGTGGATAGTTCATCAGAAAAATTTCAAGTTCTTTCATTTTTATCGATCCATCTGTGAAATTACGCGTTAGGGCTAATCGATAATGAAAGGCAAATCAGAGTTTATGCTGTTACGCTTTTGAGAATTTAACCATTCTCAAGTATCGCGTTACGGGAGGAAACTGCTTTTATTTGGTTTATTCAACTTCATTTCATCAAGCGTTTTGTGCCTCAGTTCGTTTTTGAACAGAAGTAACATCTTTAATTGGTCTTGTAATAATGGAAATAAACAATAAAACCAAATACTAAGCCCGAAGAATTATATTTAATACTGATGCTATTTAAAATTTACTTGCTCTATTGAGAATATTTAATATCTTCCCTCAAATTTTTATTAGGTTTGTTTAAAGTCAAGATTTACTTTTTCATTTTCTCAAAACTATGCCTTTTCAGTTCAGCACATGAAAACCGAACCAATTCATATTGATGCCTAGTAGCCGTCTCTAACAAGTGTTTAAGAGAACAAACGGTCCACTAAAATCTAAAAGGTCTTTTTTTTAAATTTTTCTTAAGTTTTGCCTTATCACGCACGAAAAGGGATTTTGCAGCATGTTTTTTTCTTAAAGTAACATCATATTTTTTTAAAGCAGAAACCAAATACTTACTTAAATTTGTAAATTAAACACCGTGGAAGCGTAAAAATGTAGTTAATTTTTTACAGTTACTATAAAAGCTCCCGTTTTAAAATAAACCTTTATCGGGTTACATGCAGTAGTCTCAAATTAAGTTTTAAAAACTTTTAATAAACGCCTTTTAAAAATTAATGGAACAGGCCGCTTTTCGCCGTTCAAATTCAAAATTGCCCTACCCCTATAACACTCGATTTTCAGGGACTTTTTATCGATTTTTAAAATGCTCCAGTTTGACCAAACTAGACTTGATCAATTGTTACTCAAGAGTCTTTTTCGGTTGCCTTTCGGCATTTAAGGCAAAGACCTCCTCTTTATTACTTTGTAAACATTTAAGCACTGATATTCTTTAGCTCCTCAGGAAGTTCCATGACACATTCGCCTCTAAAAAAACCTCCCCTTTCCACAGAAAATGAGCCACACGAAATATCACCCAAGAGTTTGCCTGTAGAAGCTATATGTACATGACCTTTAGCTTTTACCCTGCCTAAAACCAAACCTTCAACAATTAAATCTCCAACGTCAAGCTCGGCCTCAAGCTTGCCATTTTTACCTACAACTAAAAGATTATGGGCTGTAATACTCCCCCGAACATGGCCGTCAATTTGAACATCGGTCTCAAAGGCAAGCTTTCCCTCAACAAAAGCTCCCTCCGCAAAAACTGTCTTAACCTGCTTAGAAGGTATGACTTCTTTCATTATTGAAACTTCTAAAGATTTTTCCTCTTCATCACCTGCAAAACCAGCTTTCCAGAATGCCATAACTGTTTTATACTAAATAATGTTACACACTTTAGGTTTTAAAGCAACATTTTTTGTCATGTTCAATACTCTCCGGTATCTTTTGATTTTCATAGCCTTGACCTGCATAATGGTTGTTGATGCTTCCCCCAAAAAAAAACCTTCACGTGTCAAAAAAAAAGCGCCCGCACCAGTAAATTACGAGCATAAATACTTCATTCCACTAAAAACTGTCCCGTCAGGGTACGCTCAGTTTGCAGATTTGAATGAAAACAAACTTCAGTCTCTTCCTCTAGCATTTTTCAAGGAGAGAGACCATTTTTATATCTTGGATAAACTTAAAAACAAAGTTGTTCTGACAATTCATCCCAGAGTCCAGGGTATTCTGGAAGAGGAAGTTTCAAAAGTTAAAGCTCACACAGTCGCTTTGGTCGTCATTTCCCCAAAAGATGGCAAAATTTTAGGGTACGCCGGGAAAAGTGTTTCCGTACCTAATCCAGTCTTGCACAACAACTATAAGATCGCTTCTTTGTTTAAAATAATAACAGCAGCCGCTGCGGTTGATTTTGCCAGAATTGACCCACATTTTCCCGTACAATTCAGGGGCGGCTTTTATGAGCTCTCTTATTTTAATTTTTACCCAAACGCCGTTAAGGATAATAGGAAAATGTCGTTAGAAGAAGGCCTTGCGCGATCAGTCAATCCTGTTTTTGCAAGACTGGCTATTCAGTTTTTAAACGAAAAGCTCTTGATGTATTATTCTGATCGATTTGGTTTTAATTGGAAATTCTCAGGCGATTTTGAAGTTCCTGTAAGTCGTGGTTACGTGCCTTCTGATCAATATGAACTTGCAAGAACTGCCGCGGGTTTCGGTTCAATTTTTCTTTCACCAATTCACGCGGCTCTCATAATAAGCTCAATTGGCAACCACGGGTTTATGATGGCCCCTAAAGTTGTAGATAGAGTGATAACCTCGCGGGGTGATATCCTTTATTCTTTTAGGCCGACTGTACTTTCAAAAACTATGGCAAAGGAATCCGCTTACAAACTTCTTCGATCCATGATTTCTACACATACAATGGGAACGGCCAAAAACTCGTTTAAAGGCTCTAACGTATCATGGCTAGTTTCAGGCAAAACGGGAACACTCTCAATTGAAGACCCGAAAGGCTTGATGCTTTCTTACGCAGGAGTATTTCCAGTAAACGATCCTCAGTACAGCCTAGCTGTTTTTGTGGTTAATTCCTCGAATACGTCTTCAAAGGCTACAGCGGTAGCCCGTCGAGTTATCGAAAAGATTTTATGGAAATAGTTTTTTTTAACACGCTGGGAAGGGAGTATCAAAGGTTTGAACCGCTTGAAGATGTTGTAAAAATATATTGTTGCGGGCCAACGGTTTACCATTTTGCCCACCTTGGCAATTTTAGGTCGTACATTTTTGAGGATATACTTGTTCGCTTTCTCAGAAAGTCCGGTTTTTCCGTCAAACACGTCATGAACATAACCGATGTAGGACACCTGGTCTCAGATGCTGATGAAGGCGAAGACAAAATGGTTTTGGCAGCAAAAAGAGAAAAAAAAGACGTGCTAGAGATAGCGCGTTTTTATTCTGACGTTTTTTTCGACGATGCAAGGAAATTGAACATCCTCAAGCCAGATATCGTTTGTCGGGCAACTGAACACATACCCCAAATGATTAGCCTGATCAAAAAACTAGAGGCCAGAGGCTTTACTTATTTTGCCGGCGGAAATGTTTATTTTGACACTTCGAAGTTTCCTGATTACAGCAAATTACGAGCGGGGCAGGATAAAAGTAGTGTTGCAAGGGTGGAAGAAGATCCAAATAAAAAAAATCAGGAGGATTTTGTTCTTTGGTTTACCAAATCAAAGTATCGGGACCATATCCTGCTATGGGATAGCCCTTGGGGACTAGGATACCCGGGGTGGCATATAGAGTGTAGCGCCATGGCAATGACGCATCTTGGTGAAACCTTAGACATACATTGTGGTGGTGTTGATCACATTCCAATACATCATACGAATGAAATTGCCCAGTCTGAATGCGCTACGGGAAAACTTTTTTCTCGCTTTTGGTTGCACAACGAGTTTGTCCTTTTTAATAACGACAAAATGTCAAAAAGCAAAGGCTCAATAGTAACTGTGTCGGATATCGATAGTAAGGGTTTTGACCCCCTTGATTACCGATACCTTTGTCTTTTGGTTCACTACAGGACCCAGTTAAATTTCACCGAAGAAACGCTAAAGAGCGCTCGCACGGCTCGGCAAAATTTAGTTTTAACATTGGCAAAATTTTTAGCTGAAAACCGACTGTCTGTTTCACAGATTGAAAGCACAAGCTCGTTTAAATATTTGAGTACTGTTGCTGAGGATCTCAATACGCCGAAGCTTTTAGGACAAATTTGGACAGACATCGAAAATTTGACGGTGGACACTGTGTCTTCCATTTTGGAAATAGACGAAGTTCTGGGACTTAATTTAAAAAGCAAGATTATTTTGTGCTCGACCTTAGACACGCAAGCGCAAGAAATCGCGGCTCAAAGAGAAATAAGCAGAAAAAATAAACGTTTTGAAGAAAGCGATAAACTTAGGGATGTTTTAACGGAAAAAGGCTATTTGGTTTTTGATACCAATCAAGGGCAGATAGTTTTAAACAGAAACATTTAATCGCTGTCGGGTTCTGTAATCCTAATCTTGAGATTTTAAGGGATATAATTTTAAAGTTAAATCATGAAAACAGTCTTGGTTACAGGAGGCGTCAAAGGAATCGGCAGAAGCATAGTAAAAAAATTTTTTGCGAAAGGGGACTTTGTTATTGCCAACTATTCTAAAAGCAATTTCGAAGCCACGGCATTGGAAGCGGAATTAAGCTCAGATCGTTTTAGAACAGTCAAATTTGATCTCTCGGATCCTGAACAAATACAACGCTCTATCCAATCAATTCAAAACGAAATCGGATCAATTGATGTTTTGGTTAATAATGCCGGCGTCACCTTTGATGATTTGCTTATCAGATTACCTTCGGAAAAGATTGAAAAAATAATCCGCATAAACCTGTTAGGAGCCATATACTGTTCACAAGCTGTAATTAAGGGCATGCTTAAAAAAAAATGGGGCAGAATCATCAATATTTCCAGTGTAGTTGGCGAGATTGGTAATCCGGGCCAAAGCGTATACTCCGCGTCCAAAGCCGGCTTACTAGGTTTTACCAAAGCTTTAGCTAAAGAGCTAGGCTCCCGAGGCATCACTGTTAACGCAATAACTCCTGGTTTTATTGAAACCGATATGACTGAAAGATTGCCTGATGACATTAAGTCCCAGATGCTCAAAACCATCTCTGTGGGTCGGTTTGGAACGCCGGAAGATGTAGCCAGTCTAGTAGAGTTTATTGCCTCCGAAGCTGCTTCTTACATTAACGGTGCAGTAATTCCAATAAACGGGGGAATGTGGTGAACAAATCCTTCAGTATTTCAGTATTTAAGCAAACACTTTTATCTTAGACTTCTTCGAAGTCAAATGTTCTAAATCTGTTTCGAACCTTATTTGACTTAATACCAGAAAAATGCATACTTTTTACTGTTCGCACAAAACAATAAATAAAGAACGATTTTACACTTTTTATAGTAATCTTTAGATTTGTAACAGACAAGAGCAATTCATTCCGTAAGAGGTGGATTCTGGGTCATTATAATGCGTTACTCAAACATACCGCTTGAGCACTTAAAACACCATCAAAACTGAC
>JANWWW010000071.1 GCA_025055295.1 Deltaproteobacteria bacterium
GTGTACCTCTGACGCCAACCTTTTCTATTAACTCGGCAATTTGCTTTACCGCTTTTAAATCTTTTTTGCTTTCCATACAGCGTCTAAATTTCTGAATTTGCTGTGGCTTTTGAGAAATCAAGCGAGAAATAGTTTGGTTTAAATCTGTGTCCTCACGGAGAATAGATCTAAACAAGTCATTGATTTGCTCATAATAATTTTTCCTCCTCCCAAAAGACCTTAAATAACAAGAATATTCTAAAAGACTTGAGGCGTTGGATTCGACAGAGCCACCCAACATTACTGGAACAAGCAGAATCTTAACTTTATGTTTATTTTCATGATCCTCACGAAATGTTTCTGTAACAAGCTTTTTGCTCATACCACACGTTAAATCGTTAAAAGACAAAAACACGCTTTTTGGTTGATTGTTTTCGATATAAAAGGGTAGCCTAGATTCATGAATAATTCGTATGATCTCGTTTAAATACTCATTTAATTTCCCGTCGTGGCGAAATTTGCCAGCTAGCGATCCTCGGGCAATGACTGACTCCGCTTTACTTAATTTAGTTTTTGCACCTAACGGCCTAACATCAAGCGAGGGATCCGTTTCTACGGGCGTGTCCTTTGGCGTACCAACATCACAATCCAGGTCCGTTGTGCATTCATCTTGACCCGGTTCCTCAACCCTAACACACTCACCCTGAACACATTTGTTTCGACCGCATTGATTATCATCAGAACATTCGTCTTGACCAGCTCCTATTACTTGCTCACAGTAACCATTTACACATCTTCTATGTCGTAAACAGTCCCAATCAGTTCGACACTCGCTCTGCCTTATACCATCCCTCGTTTTACACTGACCATCATCACAAAAGGTGTACCTGCAATCAGCGTCAGAGCTACATGGGTGATCATCATGCTCCGGAGCCGAATTTTTAACACATTGCATTCTACCGTCCACGTACTCGCAAACTTTTTTGTATTTCTCGCAATCTGCATCTTTGTCACAAAGAGGAGCATCGTTAGCACCACCTTTCATGCAAATAAGAGAACCATCAGACCCAACCGCGCACCTTTTAGGCAACCCCAGACAATCTTCCGTAGTTTTACAAAATTCACCCGTTCCATCCTCAGAACACGAGATATACCTTTGACCAGTTTTCGGATCTCTGCGCTCTTTACACTTCAATTTTGAAAAACCTTGACAATCTCTATCCGACTCGCAAGACACTACTGACACGTCGTTAACATATGAAGGTACACACTTTTCCGTGCCGTCTTCAAACCTTTTACAGTATTTCTTGCGACAATCAGCTTCCTGATCACAAGGAACGCCTCCACGATCTCCAATTTCGCATCGACCACCAGCCGAGCACCGCTGTTCTAGATTTTTGCAATCTTTATCACTCCTACACTCAAAATCCGAGGAACCTCCTCTCAAACACACGCCGATTATTCTTCCCCTCTGATCATAACCGTACGCACAATAACTATGATCACATTCCTCACCGCGAGAGCAGGGACTCCCACGGCCTCCAGAGATGCAAATCGGCACGCTTAAATTTGTCCCAGGTATGAAAATTTGGTCGCATCCTTCTGCTGCGCAAATGTCGTCAGATTCACACTCTCGAAGAGTGTTGCCACCAGCCACGCAGTTGGAAATTATGTTTCCAGAGGCATCCACAGCGAAATTGCAAAATTCTTGCTGGCACTCCGCGTCAGTGATACACGGTCTACCATAGCCACCCGATTTGTCACATTTAATAACACCTCCGGGTCTTGAAACACATTTTTTTACTTCGCAATCAGCGTCGGTTTCACATGGTTTAGCATCCGGCTCAGGTGTTTCTACACATCTCCCTACATAAGTGCCATCCGGATTTAAATGCATGACGCAGCCTTTTCGAGGGGTACTAGAACAACACCAGCCTTCCTCATAGCTAATACAACAATAAGTTTTTTGAGATCCATCTGGACATCTGCCACTTACGGTTTCATGATTCCAACCTATTGCTTCGTAACAATTCCAATGTGGCGGCATATTACCCGGACGAAAAGTCTCTCCCGGACGACAAGGTGATCTAGGTTCGCCACAGGGGCCCTCAATCGCTTGACGAGGACCACAGAGCAATTCTCCACAGTCTTCTGCTCGCCTTGCCTCGCATAACAAATGACTTAAATTGAATAGTACGATAAAGATTAAACCCCAGAAGAACCTCAAACCGGTGGTTTCGCTGCAACGTTGGTTGCTCATTTAACTACAGCATAATCGCAGAACCTTTCTCAATCAAGTCGTAAATTCGTGGGGAAAAAAGCCCGAAAGACCACGAAAGATTCAGTAAAATCTTAGCTAAAAAACTACTCTTAACTCTAATAACCTTTCCAAATTATTGCATTTTAAGTGACCTATCATAGGTTCTGATTTTATAACACCTAGTTATTGGCTGACACTGGGGATACCAAAGATCGGCTAAATTTTTCTTTGGTAATGATTTCTGGCTCAAACTGAAAAAATTTTTTCCTGACTCAATTGTCTTTATTTGAAGATATTATTTACAAGCGGCTGAAAAATGGCGCTTCGAATTTTTATAACAATAATTCTTATTCCATCATTATTTGGTTATTCAGATAGAGTACTCGGCAGAAAATACCGCCTTGAATTAGCCTCGGTCAGACCTCATTTCACTGGATGCTACAACATCAAAAACGTTCATGTGAAATACTTCAGAAAAGGAAACGGTAAGTGGTCAAAAAAAGTCTTTACAAGTGGAAAATGCACTATCTACAGCAATAATAGGTTCTTTTAACGGCTCATATGGGCAAATTTCAGATTTTATTAGGCTTATAACTCCGAGTTAAAGCATCGCTTAACGCAGAAAAAACTATTTTCTCCTAAAGTCAAATTAGTAACCGTATATGATTTTGCTGATGCCATCAGAGGTCTGCTAATTCGAGTAAAATTAACGTGTACTGACAGTCTTCCTTAAATAATTAACCCATCTATTTACCAAAAGTTTTTAAAGATTGATTTTCAACAAGCACAAAAACCAAAAAGCAGAAAGTTGAACAATTCAGAATTTGGCGAACGATGGAATACTTTTGCTAATATGTTAAGTATCTGTTAGTTCACCTTGTTTTTTTTAAAAATTTTTAAGCTTTTGAATTAAGAAAATCTAAAATCGCACAAATCGAAGAACCTTTTGCCAACTTTTACAAACCTATAAAACTGCATTTTCCACTCTCAAATTTTTGTTGATTAGATTTTTCGGGCAATTGAACATTTTCGCTTGGCTCTTATTTCTCTAAGACCAAAATTATGCTTTCAAATTTAAGGTCAGCATAATCATGCCAAACGATAACACAGTTTGATTGTATCATGATAAAATGTAAACGATTGTATGAGGGGTCTTACTTTAATAGAAATCATCACAGTTTTAATCATATTGGCCATCGTTATGACCTTTTTGGTAGGAAGGCTCTCTGGTGGTGGTGACACCGCAAAGGCAGCCCTAAATGAAATAAAGCTTAAAACAATACAAAGCTATATTAATCAGTATCATCTTAGGTACAACGAGTTTCCGCGCGCCATATCAGATCTTTTTCAGTGTAACGAAACAACTGGTCCAAATTGCTTGCCAATAGTTTCGTCGGAGGATGAATTAAAAGACGTATGGGGGACACCAGTTCAGTATACAATCTCCTCAGATGGCCAGAATTATACTTTAAAATCTCTTGGATCTGATAAAAAAGAAGGGGGATCTGGAAGTGCCACAGATCTTATGATTACAGGTCCCTAATACGGAAATAATCGAAAGTTTTTTTGACTAGGTAAAAGGGTATAAAATAAACACAACTTATTGGCCATAAAATGATTGAATTTCAAGTCTTAGAAGAAGGCATCGGCCTTTTGCTTCTCGGATCGAATTCAGAAAAGCATGTAACTTTAAACAGAAGCAGAATGTTACAACTTAAACAAATCATAGCTGACCTTAAATCACGAAGGGATATCACCGGTCTAATAATAACAGGGCCTTCAGAAGACTCATTCTGCGTTGGCGCGGACATCGAGGAAATTTCCGGAATAAGCAGTTTCGAAGACGCCTTTTTTGCTTCTCAAGAAGGTCAATCAATATTTAAGGCCCTAGAAGAGCTTCCATGCGTAAAAGTGTGTGCAATATCAGGACCGGCAGTTGGTGGGGGCTTTGAACTGGCACTTTCTTGTGATTATCGAATAGGGTCACCTTCTGCCACAGTAGGACTGCCAGAAGTAAAGTTAGGTATCGTCCCGGGCTTTGGGGGCACTCAAAGGCTTCCAAAGATTGTGGGTGTGTTCACAGCAATTGAGATAGTTTGTTCAGGAAAATTGTACAAAGCACCAGAGGCGCTCAAACTTGGATTAATCGACGAAATTGTTTCAACCGGTGATCTACTTCAAACTGCCCTTGTTTGGGCTAAATCAAAACCTCGTAGACAGATTGGTTTTAAGTGGTTAAGAGACCTAGTATTTTTCAATATTCCTTTTATAAGATACCTGGCTTGGTACGGCTTCAGGCGTCATCTCAAAAAAAAAGTAAGCGAAACACATTATCCTGCCCCTTTTCTTGCGTCAAAAGCCGTGTTGGCTGCCACTAGTTTTATTAAAGATGGATTTTCGATCGAATCTGAGTATTTGGCCAAAACACTCATTTCGGAAACCTCTAAAAATTTGGTTTATATTTGGATTGCATCAGAGCAACAAAAAAAATTTGCAAAATCGTTCGAAAGTCGGGCTGATCAGATAAAAAAAGTGGGAATTCTTGGAGCCGGCGTTATGGGAACAGGAATAGCCAGTTTTTTTGCGTCAAAAAACATAGATGTTGTCCTATATGATATCAGTGAAGAATCTCTTGCAAATGCGGAAAAATCTTTAACAAACGACGGCCGTATAAAATCGGTAGTATTATCAAGGGACCTAAACAAATTAAGTGACACTGACCTGATTATTGAAGCTGTCGTAGAGGACGCCCATGTCAAAAGATCCGTTTTAAAACGTTTAGTTGACATTCTGCCATCTTCTACCATCATTGGGTCAAACACATCATCAATATCCATAACGAAGTTAGGAGAAGACTTATTCCTCCCTTCTCGCTTTCTAGGAATACACTTTTTCAACCCTGTCTCTCGCATGCCAATAGTCGAAATCATTAGAGGTCAACAAACTGGCGACAACGAGACTATGACAATCATGGCTTTTATCTCCAAAATAGGGAAGATTCCAATAGTTGTAGACGACTCACCGGGTTTCCTAATCAACAGAATTTTAGCAAGATATCTCATAAAAGCGCTAAAATTGGCTGAAGCTGGATTTTCAATTCAAGACATTGAAAATGCAGCTGTATCTTTTGGTTTCCCAATGGGACCATTTAGGCTGCTCGACCACGTGGGTTTAGATGTGGCTTTGAGTGTGAGCCGTATCTTGCATGAAGCATTTGGTCGAAGGTATGCTCCAGTCGAAAAGGTTTTAACGCTCATTGAAAAAGGCCATCTAGGTTACAAAACGAAAACTGGGTTTTACGCATATGAAAGTGGCAAGCCCTCAAAAATAAATCCGGTCGTGGAAACTCTTTTTCGGTCATCAAGAAGATTTTCTCTCCTTGATTTTCAAGAAAGGTGCTTGTTTCCTCTTGTCGATGAGGCTTACAGTGCTTTTGAAAATCGAGTTGCAGGGTTGCCGTCGGCTGAAGCTGAAAATCAAATAAACATTGGAAGCATCTTTGGTTTTGGTTTCCCTGCTTATACAGGCGGGGTTTTAAGATGGGCAAAGAAACTTGATAAACAACGTGTAAGGCATGTTCTCAGTGTAGAAGACGAGATTGTATCAAACCACTTCAAAAATCATGTTTTCGAGAGCTATTCGTCTCAAAGCTCCAGTTAAATATCTCTGACGTGAGTTTCGGCATTTCTTATTTTGAGTTGGACGCTTTCTGGCAGGATGGCAAGAGACTTAAAAATATTTCGAACTCCGATTGTTTATGTTTGTGGGGCCGTGAAATTTTGAGAAATAGGGCATGCCACCTGTTTTTTCAGAAGGGCCTAGGGTTTGGTTTATCTTTAAACAGATCTTTTACAAAAGTCAAAAGTATTACGGAAATTGAAAAAAGGTTAAAAAAAATTCTACTAACCGAAATCACTTTGACGGCAGATAAGACTGTCACACAACATATTTTAATTTCCTCATTTTTAGAGCATGGATATAAGATTTTCGCCTCTGAGGAATTCTTTATGAACCCTGACTATAATGATATTTTTTTAAAAGACAAAAGTGTCATCAAGTTTTCAACCTCAAGTCATGCGAAAGAACTTATAATGTCTGGAAATCACAAAACAGCTCGTAGAGTTGTTTTTCTAACCGATGGAACAAAGCTTTGTGAACAAATCCTTAAAACAATAGACAGCGGGTATCTCAAACATGCCACTGTTGTAATTGACACAACTTGGACGCTGCTGGATTACTTGCTTTTTAAAACTTTCAGACAGGATTTATCTTACATATTTGATCTGACATTATTAGGTCTGAGAAACACTTGTTGTATAGTCAATGATCATCTTAACGTCTCGTTCCCTCATCCCAGCGAAGTGTTGGCGGAATTATCTTACGAGTTAATTTTATTTGCTAAAAATATCCCTTTTAAGCCAAAGCCTTTTCATCTTAAAAGTATTTTGGAGGAAGCTCATCCTTTTCAGGACCGTAATAGGTTTTTTGTTTTTTCGGAAAACTCCAACTGGACTTCGGCTATTTTGTTCAAAAATCAAAAACATTTCATTGATTTTCATAGAATTTTATTCAGAAGTGGCTTCGGCATGATACCATCAAGTGTGAGGTTCTTGCAGAAAGGTCAAGTTATTGGCTTCTACTTCAATAACAAAGCCTCTCATGAACTAAGTGAAGATTTAGACACTTGCATGAAACTAAAAAAAACGATTTATGATACAGTTTAATCAAGTACAAAAAGAATATTACGAAAAGACTTCGGAGTAACCTCGACACACGAAACAGGGACAGTTATTTAGCTCGACTCTACAAGTCTGATGAACCAAAGATCATACAACTTCAAACGTCTTCTCAAAACCTTGCCAGTTGGCCGGTTTCAAAATTAACGTTTGTTCTCACATTGAACACTAGCTACAATACAGAAATATCATCCTTAACTTATCGATACCATGCCTCCTTAGTCCCCAAATTTTTAATTACCGCCAAACTTGCAAAAGTCAGCCTACTTATTCGGCTATATCAATTACGCAACCAAGTGCCCAAACGGGCAAGTCGGAGACGAAAAGCTCTGTACCTTTTTCATCTACAATTTTTTCTTTAACAGGTACATAACTCAGGTAGTAGGTCGCATTGTCAAATTCCTGCTTCGCTAAATAAAACAAAACATCATCGAGACATTTTTGAACAGCTTCGCGAGACTGCATGTTTCCTCGATTCCGAGCTTCGTCGCTAGTTAAAACAAATTCAACTAATGTCGTTAACACATCTATGTTTTGTTCTTTGGTACGCCGAACATCATCAATAAACTGGTTAAAATAAGCAATCACTTGTTCTCTTTCTGCGTCAATCAAGTCCTTACTACCTTTCATTTGCTCATTAATTAACATAGCTAGCAACACCTGTTTCCAAATGCAAGGGGGGCACTGGAGTACTTTTTCGTTGTAACAAACCACTATAATTTTGGGTAGGTCAACTTCTTGTAGGGTTAAAAGCGACCTTGGGACCGGGTAGCCAAGATCTCTTAGCTCCGCAACCGCCTGCAGGAACTTTTTGGTGTCTACTATAAGCAAAGCGTTTATTGGCAAACAACCAGATTGAGCCACTAAATACAAAGCGTCATCCTCGTCAT
>JANWWW010000072.1 GCA_025055295.1 Deltaproteobacteria bacterium
AAAAAAACGACATCTTACAAAGACTTCCAAATGTTTTGTTAAATAATGGGACAACTAGCTATACGGGCAGGGGTAACCCTATGACTCACATCACCCAACAAGCGAACTTAGTTTTGCTAAAATCAGTTACCATTTTGGCAACGGCTAAGTGGATGCTTTAGCAATACCAGAATTTGTGACCTGTTTAAACCTAAATATCACAAAGTTTAAAAATTTTGATTGATCAAAATGCCAAGTGCTAATAGATCGACTCATCATTGAGGTGACACACAACCTAAATAAGAAGGCAATAATTTATGCCTCTCTCTGATGCTTAGTCTCACGGTTATCCCTGAGGCACTTAAAAAGCAAGCGTATCCAAGTTAATGTCTTTTAATATAAAAAATTTCACACAAAGCTCTTCCAGAAACCCATAGTTTTAAGCAATACCTGCAACGAAATAGGTTCTAACCACCACGAAAACCTTGATTTTTTGCGATCGGTTTTTTACTAAACTTGGCTAGCCTCTGCCAGTCCTCTTTTAAAAATTAAATTTGTTTACACTCACTCAATTCATTCCCCAGCACCTCGCGCGCGCTTACTCTAAGTACATTCCTTTTGTTTTTGAATATACAGAGCAAAATTTTGAGAAATCAAAAATTCTTGTCTGATTAAATCTTTCTAAGAAAGTTTCGTGGTCAAGTTTTTTCAGTACCTTAAAAATTATAACTCTCGAATAATTGTAGACAGTCAAACTCTCGTCGAAACAGTAATCAAGATACTGGAAACCTAAAATATTGGGCGGATCATTAGACGCATAAACTAACTGAAAATACTCCGGATTTTCAATGTTTTCAAAAATTAAGTTAATTAGCTTGCTTGTTTTTGGATACTTATCGTTGCTGCGAGCAAAACTTAAAGGTATCCTTTGAGTTGGAAAAATCAAAAAGTCTACCTTCTGAAGCTCCTCAAAAAATTTTTTCTGGCCGTCTCCATTTTCAAAACCGTAATAATCTAAAGTTACATACTTAATACCCGCTTCTTCTCCGTTAATTGGAATTACATCGTCCCAACTGGGATTTCCAACCGTAAGCTGAGGGAAATTTTGCTTTATAAAGACCGAAGCCGACCAATAAGGATGTTTCTCAAAGTAGATCGCCAAAAAAGTGTAACAGTAAAGGCTTTGAAAAAACAATAGAACTGAAAAAATCAACGACCTAAGTCCTATATTTCTTATTAGATCAAGTGCGCAACCTGCAAAAATAAACACAAAAGGGAAAGCAGGCAGAAAGTATCTCGGAAATTTTGTGAAAGACGTCAACGCAGGTACAAGAAAAATTAGGAAGGCCAATAATGTTACAAATGCAGGCGCTCTCATAATACATAATGGCAAAAAAACTATGCCAAGAAACAAAATCTCAGGTCTTGCGGTTTTAAGAAGATGTTCGACTTGATAAAAGGGGGAAACAGTTCCCACAAACTGAAGGGTGTAGGGTCTTGTATCAAGCCCTCGCGAAAGCCTAATTTCCGCTAAGGTATCAGATAAGGCCCGGTCAAAAAACACGAAAAAGAACGGGTTTGAAATAAAGAATACGATAAACGCGGCTATTAAAGCCCAGATGTAAAATTTGATCCACCGTAAAAAGTTTCGATCCGCGCTTGCCTGAATAAAACTGTAAACTAATAAAAAAGCAATCCCTACTAAAGCAGTTATTTTGGAGGCTAAAGCTAGGCCTAAACACGCGCCCGACGCAATCGATTTATTTTTCATTACAAAATAGACCATCATCACCAAAAAAAAGGAAAGAAAAGGGTCTACCGTAAAAAATCTGCATTGTTGAACAGAAAATGGGTTAATCGAGTAAAGCCAAAGAGTAAAATTCCGAGAAACTATGCTGGCCCCAACAAGTTTCATGATGCTGTTGACGAAGAAAAGTTGGACTAGAAAAACGATTGTTACCAGCAATCTTCCCGCTATGTAAACGCTATCAAAATCGTTCCAAAGTATATTAAAAAAAACCAGACCTTTATAAAAAAAATAGAGCAAATAAAACGGAAACTGACCGTAGTTAAAATTCGGTGGATATAAGCCTTTTTCCTGGAAGTCAAATACAGTCATCATTATGAACCTTTCATCGGGATGAACATGAATGTCATTCTTTAGATTGAAAGTTCTTAAGATAACGGATATCAGTATTAAAAGACCGGTTGAAATGAAAGAAATTTTGGTCATTATAGTTTTCTTATTTACACTTGGATTTTCAATTAAAAACATTTTCCCGTCAACGGGATTGGTCACTTCGATGCTTCTTGGAAAGTTTCTGCTGACTATATTTACATATTATTTCGCCCTTTTTTTAAAACTTCCTCCTAATCTTGTTTTTTTGCTAACGATCCTTTCAATAGTTCTTGCTGGAGCTTTGAGGTATCAAACGCCTTTGCCCCCCGTGAAAAGTGACAATGGACTTCTTTTTGTTTTGTCGTTATTTTTATTTGGTTTTTACCAATCTCTAGCGCCTGAAATACACTGGGGAGAAAAGTATGGAGAATTTGCAATCCTTCACTTTTTGTCACGTTTCCCTGAGCTGCCCGCCAAAGACCCTTGGGCTTTCCCCAATCAACTAAATTATTACTATTTACACTATTATTTTTGGGCGCTCTTGATTAACACATTTCAGTTGGAGCCTGCTGTTGTGTTTAATATTGCCGTTTGCTCGGTTCCAGCATTCGTATTTTCTGCATACTATGAAATATTTCGAAGCATTTTGTCCTCAAAACGACTGGCTCTTTTTTTGTCGTCTCTCTGTTTGCTGCCAAACTTTGCAAGTTTGCGGCTATTTTTTGCCTCAAACAAAGACTGGAATTTCGACACATTTTGGGAAACCACCCGTACATTTCCAAATCACCTATTTGCGGAATTCCCTCTTTGGTCTTTTATTTTTGGGGATCTGCATCCTCATTACATGAATTACACTGGAATAGCGTTGGTGCTAGCTCTTGGAACAAAACTTTTCTTTCACAGGGACCTTTCTGCTTTTTATATTGCATGTTTTGTTGCTGGAAGTATGATAGGCTTTAACTCGTGGGATCTGCCCCCTCTGTGCATATTCCTTGGTTTGGTTTTTTTTAGAGACCTTTTTAAAAAATTTTACTTAATACCTGCGCTGATATCATCGGTTTTATTCATAACCAGTTTCCTATCCTTCTACCTGACAATTTCAGGAAAACGCATAAATTGGGGTATCTTGCACGCGGAAGAAACTATGAGTTTTTGGCATGTGTTTCAACATTTTGGGCTTTTTTTTGTTCTTAACACTTTTTACCTAGCTATAATAGCCCTTAGGACGAATATAAGTTTCCTTTTTCTTTCTTTTATCCTTGGGGCAATTCCGGCATACTTGGGTCATTTGGGCGTTATCCCGATCAAGCCTGATCTGACATTTTTTATATCTTTTAATTTGGTTCTCAGTATAATCTGTGTCTCCAAATTACCCGATCAGCTCAAGTTTGGAGTCTTATGTTGGATCTCTGGACACCTTGTTTTGCTCATTACGGAGACAATATTCATCGCGGATAGAATGAACACCGTATTTAAAATGTATTCGTTTATTTGGTTTGCTTTTTCCCTGTCTCTGTCCATGTTTATTAAACACGGAATTGAAAATTTAAAGCATTCACTGCTTCTGTTTACGCCGTTTTATGCGGTTTTTTTGTTAAATGCCTTAGTTCTGCTTTTCGTTATGGCTGACCATAGTTTTGAAAGGGGCGAAAGGCCGAGCCTACGGGGAGATTTATTCTTGTTAAACGATAATTTCAAGAGAGATGGAGAGGCTGTATTTTGGTTGAAATCTAAACTCGACACTCAAGAACTTAGTTTGGGAACTGTAGTTGAGGCCACAAGCGACAGTTATAGAGGCACGAATTTTTTCAGTGCTTTTGTAGGCTTGCCGACTGTGATCGGATGGTGGCATCATGCTGGAGTGAGAGGCACGTCCCAGGAAGATATTGAGAAGCGAAAAGATCTGGTTCAATCCTTTTACAGAAATCCCGATGAAAACAAGCTTCAGGCACTCAAATTTTATGGTGTAAAGTATATTTTCCTTGGCAAAATCGAAAAGGAACTTTATGGCTCCTCTTTGGTTCATTTCGAGTCCCCAAATTTCAAAAAGATATTTGACAACGGATACTCTTTTATATTTGAGGTTTTAGATTGATTACTTTAATTTTTGTTGTTTACGCATTTTTTGCGAAGAAAAAAGTTCCTGAGTTTCTTTTCCTTGGAACTGCCTTTGTTGTGCTTTTTGACTTTACTTTTTCGTCTTTTGAATGGTTAACTTCAGTCACTGGTGCTTTAATCTTCATTTTTCTTTCCCGGCGTTTATTAAACCACGAAAAACGTGACATCGCTGGTTTGGGTTGTTTCGTGGTTGCATTTCTTTTTTTCCTGTTTGGTCCTCTTTACCTTTTCTCTTCATACATGCCGATTGGCGAAAGACCACGAGATTTTGCTTTACTTCAGCAAGCGTATCATGGGGGCACAAACTTTGAGGAACCTTGGTTTTCTGGCAATTCAATTAGGTACTACGTATTCTGGTATTTGTTCTATGCTTTCTGGGGTAGGGATCTTAACCTAGGGGTTCCCGCTACATACATATCTTCTACGGCTCTTGTTATGACTTTTGCGACAACTTTTACATTTAGGTTTTTGGAAAAGCACTTTAAGTCAGTAACACCACCATTAAACTTCTCAACTCTAGGTTTAATTGTTATCTCCTTTGTAACCCTGCTTTTGCCAAACCTAAAAACTGTGTACTATTGCCTATTTGCCAGTTGCAAGGATGTTTCAACATGGTGGAGTGCCAGTAGGGTCGTTTCAGGGGGAATAACTGAGTATCCTTTGTGGTCTTATGTTCTAGGAGATCTTCACCCTCATTTTTTATCGACTCCCGCTTTGGTTTATTTATTGTTTTTGTTCAGTAAGTCAATTATTTCGTTTCAAGTTAGGCAAACTCTCGTTCTCGGGGGAATGTCTTTTGTCTACGCTCTTTCAAGCAATATGTGGGAACTAATATTTTGGTTTTGCGTTTTTTCTTGCTGTTTGTTCTTTCATATTCTTAGAGGCCTGAGCAATTCGGTTGAAGTCAGTAAAACGCATACTATACTGGTTTCGTGCTATTTTATTGGTTTTCTATCATTAGGTTTTACTTTTAAGCCAATAGGCGGAGACCCCCTTAGATTGATCAATCCACTTACCCATGGACTAAAATTAGATGAATTTTTTGCCCATTTTGGGCTTCACATCATTTTTTTGGTTGCAGTAACACTGATAAACTACACTAAAATACCCAAAAATTTCCTAGCATGCCTTTGTCTGCTTCTTGGGCTAAGCATTGGTTTTAATTCAAGCTTTTTATTTTTGATTTTTTTAATCTGCGTCTCATTCGCGCAGAAAACAAGCACAACAGCCTTATTTTTGCTGCTTGTGACTTTCTTGACTTTGCTGGTTCCGGAAATTTTATATCTAGACGACCCCTATGGAGGAGATGCTGAAAGACTTAATACAATTTTCAAAACATATTATCCTGCATATGTTAGCCTTTCGTTGGCTTGTGCCCATCTGTTGACTAATTTACCCTTACAAATCAGATATTTGCTTTCTACAAGTTATCTTCTTTTTAGCCTAATCGGACTGGTTTTTAATTTTAGTTCGAGACCATTTACAGGTCATGATTTTTATGCGGAAATAAAAAAGGAAATTCCAGACGCTCTTCCATGTATTAAAATGAAAATGGTCAGAGGAGTTGTGCTCGAAAGCGAAAAAGAACCTTATAGTTGGGACTCATTCTTTTGCACTTTGAGTGAAAATATTTGTTATCTTGGTTGGTCGAATCATATTGGTCTTCTGTACAGAAACTATGGAGAAATAGAGAGAAGAAAATCGGTGATGAGTCGAATCTACGAAGGGGAGCAATCCTGCAACGACTTATCCAACTTAATAAATACAGAGCGAATTGATTATGTTTTCGTCGGACCCAAAGAAAAGGAAAGATATAACATCAATTACCAAAAGTTTGAAAACTGCTTGAAAAAAATATGCGCTACCAAAAATGCAAGCTTATACTCAGTTCGTTAATTTGACAGTTTGCAGAAGTTCTTTTAAAGCCTTGAGCTGTCCAAGATTTGAGATGTAATTGACCTCGCTAGGGTAGGAACCTTTGTCGTGAATTAAACCTTGCGAGCTAAAATATTTTGGCACTTTAGGCGGAAAATTTCTAACAGCCTCGACAACAGTCCTGAGCTCAACATCCCAGTTATCACAATTTATAGATGAAAACTTTTTGTGGAAAAACAAAATATCGTGAAAACCAACCTTAAATGCCAACTTTATGTCTTCTAAGTGTGTAAAAGAGCCTTCAGACTTGCCTTCCGCAATCATTTTCTGAAGACCAAGGTTAATGGCCGCCAAACTAAAAACCTCTATATCAGGAATTATTTCATGTTCAAAGAGAGGAAACCTGTATTCTATTAAAATTGCGAAAACGATATTTCGCAGAAGATCTACAAATTCTTTTTTTTCAAACCTGGCAATTAAATTTTCCAACGGGTAAAAACCTAGTGATCCACGAGCCTTAACAGGCAGAACACCGGAAAAATCAGAAGAATAATTAGACGACAAAGGAACGGGTTCAAGAAGCTCGCGTCTCAATTCTTCGTCTGGAATACCAAAATTTGCCAAGACTTGTTCCTTGCGCTTATAAGCTTCCTCTTTAAGTTGAGTTGGTGGAAAACCCGATGCCAAAGCAATCGCCTCAGAATATTTTTTTCCTGTCCCCGCCAAAAGTTCAATGAACATTCTTGTTAACACTTGCTTGTCATGATCAGGCAGTTTTGGGATAAACCAGGTGTAACCCCCATCTAAAGTAAATGCCGGTTCACGATCTAAATATTCTTCTTTTTCTTCAAAAATATAGATTTCGGATACAGATGCCAAAAACAAACTTAGAAACGAATGATCTGTATTCTGTATTAGCCGTAGCAAACTGTGTGGACTTGAGGAAAGGTGATTTACCAACTCCAAGTATCCCTCAACAACGGGCTCATCTTTCAGCCAGCAGTGGTAGGAAACAATTCCCTCCAGTTTTTCATCATCCAACAACTCTACGACGTCGGGTAGATCTTCAAAGCCCCAGTGACTCAAAACTCGGTGTATTACCTCAAGAGGAAAATTACGAAGCTTTTCCCGCGAAAAAAGAGCCTCTCTAATTTCTTTGAGCTCTGACTTACCTGGCAAAATCAAACCTTTCACACGCAAACAAGTGAAAATATATTCTACCGTGAAAGGTTTGAAATTAGTTAAATTTTATGCCTTAACTGTCACCTTCGCTTTGGCACTCGCCTACACAACCGCTAGGTGGCTCCGCATGCGCTTGGCTCTCGTCTAAACACATGCACCTGGCGGAATTTCCGTCAACAAAACTGACGAGTTTTTTTCCGTCAGGACATGATGTGTCACAGTCGTGTGTCTCACTATACGCAACCAAAGTTAAAAAAATAAAAATTGCTCTTTTCATAAATCTTTCGTTCAACTTATCAAAAATGGCGTAAATACAGCTGCTGTTTTTGATAAACGAAACGAGGTGTCAAAGGTGGCAGGTTAACAGCGTCGTTAAATCGCGTATCGTACTGCCAATCTCTGGCAGGAGGTCTATAACACTGGCTTGCCCAGAAGCCTCTTACCTTGAGTGGTTTATTCAAACTTACAAACGATCCCCGATAAGTTAATGTGTACCCGTTCCAATCTTCATGAAACCTAGGGTAGTTTTCCAGTCCACCGTTGTAGATGTCTATATTGTGGCCA
>JANWWW010000073.1 GCA_025055295.1 Deltaproteobacteria bacterium
TCAAAAGGAGGGAATCACAGTTTATCAGTGGTATTACCTTTTCGATTAGAGCTGGTTTCAAACAATTTAATAAAAAGCTCTTAATCTGGATTGTTTGTCGAGGTTCGAAAGAGCTTGTTGAAAAACTAAAGTTCGTGCCAAAATTTTCTAAAAGGCAAAAAATCCCGGACTAGAAAAATCAAAAACTTTTTTGTGCATTGTTCTAAAAATTAATTTTTTGACACACCCCTGAAATTATGAAGTCACCAATTTTTAACACTAGCACATAGACGTTAATACCTTTACTAATTAATCAGAATCTTCCGGACTAAACCTTAGGAGAAGCTCCCCAACAACGAACAGATCTCGCTTGGTAATCAGCACGGGTTCTTTTGGAGGCAACAAGACCAGCTTTCCAGCCTGGTAAAGGTAAGTTCCATTTTTACTTTCAAGATCGGTTAGATAAAAACTACCTTTTGAAAACTCAATTTTGCAGTGGTTATGACTAATCATAATCTGACTGTCGAACTCTGAAAGATCAAGGCAACCCGACGATTGTCCAATGCCTCGCCCTATTACAAGCGGTATCTCTCTCAAAAAAATTCTTCCGCTATATAGCCCAGAAACAATCTCAATGTTGACATTCATTCTGTTGAGCTCGCAATTTTATCAAAAATGTCTGTCTTATAAAACGCTGTCGTTTAAAACTCATAGCTCTTTTTGTTATATTAATTCGTTAATGTCAAAGATTCTGCTAATCAATACAATAAACCGTGAAGAATTGAGAGCAGCAGTAGTCGAAAATCAAAAGCTATTGGATCTTGAAATCGAGTCAGCGAAGAATTTGTCAAAAAAAGGCAACATTTACAAAGGAGTTGTTACAAGAGTTGAAGGAAGCCTACAGGCAGGTTTTATTGACATAGGCTTGAACAGGAACGGATTTCTTCAAATACAAGAACTCAATGATTACCTGCTTGGAATGGAGAATCGAAGAGGTCGACTTAATTCCTCGTACAGGCATATTCGTAACTACCTTTCTGCTGGAAAGGAAATATTGGTGCAAATTGTAAAGGACGAAACAGAATCAAAGGGCGCAATGTTGACCATGAATCTCGCAATACCGGGCAAATACACTGTTTTATTAATAGGAAGCTCCCGAAAGGGTGTTTCAAAGAGAATCAAGGACAAGGAGCTTAATCAAAGATTTAACGCGGCTCTTGAACAACTAAAATCAGAGTTAGACATTGATTGGGATAGTTTTGGCATTATAGCGAGATCATCAGCAGGAGGCAGGACTGTCGCGGAGTTAGTGCGAGACATTAAGCTTTGTTTTGGTAAATGGCAAAGGATCAAGTCAGGTTTTGAAAATTTGCCGGCGCCAAGTCTCCTTTATAGCGAAGCTGGTTTTCCAACACGGGTAGTCAGGGAATATTTCAGCGGAGATATTCAGCAAATCATAGTGGACTCGGAAGCGGCGTTTAATGAAATAAAGGATTTTATCGAGGAAACTATGCCTCGATATCGAAATAGGCTGAAGTTTTATGATAGCGATGTGCCACTTTTCACCCAATACGGAATAGAGGAGGAAGTTCAAAAAACTTTTCACCCTGTTGTTGAATTATCTTCAGGAGGATTTTTGGTTATTGAACCTCTTGAGTCGATCGTGGCAATTGATGTCAATTCTGGTAAAGCTAAGGCAGGACAGGATTTTGAAACAAACGCTTTTATTACAAACCTTGAGGCTGTCGAGGAGGTGGCACGCCAGCTTCGTTTAAGGGATCTTGGAGGTCTTATCATAGTTGACCTTATTGATATGAAAAACCCAAGAAATATAAAAGAAGTGGAAAGGCGACTCAAACTTGCTGTTAGTTTGGATAAGGCCCGCGTTGAAGTTGGAGAAATATCCAAATTTGGCTTAATTGAGCTCTCGCGACAGCGGATTCGTTCTTCGGTAAATAGTCAGTTGTTCTCAAAATGCCCTTACTGTTTAGGAACAGGCAAAGTAAGAGGTCCGGAACTTGTTGCGTTAGACGTAATAAGAAAAGTTCAGTCTGCAGTAGCGAGCAAGACAGTCAAATCAGTAACAGTTCGAATTGCTCTTGTTGCAGGACTTTACCTGTTGAACTTCAGAAAAAAAGACCTGTCGAACCTCGAGACCAAATATAATTGTGACATTATAATTGTTCCAGAGGAAAAATTCAGACCAGACGAGTTTCAAATAGACTTGATTGAAAGAGAGAAAGAAAGTTTATCATTCGCCGAAATTGATGACGATCTTGATTACAAGGGGAGGGTTGCCCTTATACGATCAAAATGGAGAAGCAAAAGGCTCGCACAGAACCAAGCAGAAATGTCTTTTGATTTAGATATTTCCTGATGTGTTTCAATCACGGTTGCGGGGGTAGGATTTGAACCTACGACCTTCGGGTTATGAGCCCGACGAGCTACCAGACTGCTCTACCCCGCGATGTAACGGTTAGTATAAACTGTGCTCCTTTATTTTGCAAGCTTCAGCAGGAGTTTTTCAAGCAATAGGCAATTTACAAAAATTGATATCAAAACGATTGGTGTTATAAACCTTAAATTGCTTGGACTAACAAGTGGGTGCAGAACTAAAAAAAATATAACAGTCAAAACTAATTTACATAGTTTGTTGTCCTTAGTCACAAGAAGCAGCAAATAAAAAGGTATCGAAATTAACACAAATCCATAAGTTATCTGGAAAAACACCGTTGTTATATCCCTGAGCAGATCATTTTTTAAGCTAAATTTCATAAGCGTGTATTCTGTTTCGAAAGGAAGTCGAAACGTAAAGAAGTTCCCGAGTCTTTTGAAATAAATTCCAAAAACTTGTTTTGGGTTTTTCAAAAAAAAAGAAGAGACCTTCTCTCCAATCTTTTTGTCGAATGCAAATTCCCAGCATTTTTTGTTTTCCACTCCTTTGATTATCTCTTTGAGATTTACCCCTAAGTCGGACCCTAGATGGCGGTAAAAGTTTGTTGTTCTCGAGGTGAATGTATTGCATAACTGAAAATTTCGAATGCTCCAGTACAATTGGTATGGCAACAGTAAAATAAGAAACACAAAAAATATCCTTCTGCTTGATAACACTATTGGAAATAAAAACAGAACTGTATTCCGCATGCACACCGCCATAAAGAAAAATACTGAGGCCAGAGTTTTTTTTCTTAAGCTTAAAAGAGCGCTTATAAAAACAAAGCTACTTGTTAAGGACTCCGTGAGCACCAAAGGGCTCCAGAAATAAAACATAGTGGAGAACAGAAACAGTGCAAGTTTAGAAATTAACTTCGACAAAAATAATAAACCGACCATAAGCGCAACACTTTCGAAAAATACTTGGATTACTTGTAACGTTTTGTCCCATTGATCATTGAATAGATTCATTGCGGCAGAGATTATCAATGGATAACCTGGGGGTCGATAAAATAGGAATTCCCGATTGTGATAAATAGGATTATCTCCCTGGTATAAACATTTATAGTCGCCGTTTGAAGCCAGGTTTCTCGCGTAACAGGCGTATTCCCAGCTATCGCTGATCAAAGCAGGTTTTACTGACCCCGCTAAAACTAATTTGATGGCGAATGAAATTGTCGCAAGGATTAGGTCAATCTTTTTAATTCTTGTCAAACGAGTAACATTGTTTTAAATCTAAAGATTTTTTTCAACCCTGCCGAAAAATTCCGATATAAGTGCTGCGATTTTCTCTGTTGTTTTTGTTTCTTCTCTCGGCTTTTACGCAGGCAGCGGTCGTGTCAAGAAGTTTCATAGTCAAGTTGTCAGATAAAAAGATGGGCTTGAAAAAGATGCGGTCATTAAATTTGACAATGAAAATATTGGAAGGAAGTTATGTTGAGATAAATCTTGGAGCTCCTGCAACTTCTATTTATTCCCTCAGTGATGAATTAACATGCTATGCGATAAAAGACCTAATTGATGAGATTGACGAATGCTCTCCAAATTTCATTTACTCGCTAAACGCTTTGGCAGATGACCCGCTTGTCGAATATCAGTGGGGTTTGACAGGATCTGGAATACTTAAGGAAGGACGCAATGCGTGGGATGTTACCATGGGCGAAAATGTCATAGTGGCAGTAACCGACACTGGAGTTGATTACAACCACCCAGATCTACGGGATAATATCGCAGTTAACGGAGATGAAATACCTGAAAATAACGTAGATGATGACGGCAACGGTTTTGTTGACGATTGGAAAGGATGGAATAGCGTCAACAACAACGGCGATCCAATGGATTTACACGGGCACGGCACTCATGTAGCCGGAATTGTGTCGGCAGCAAAAAACAACATCGGAGTGGTCGGTATAGCGCCTCAGGCTAAAATACTCCCTGTCAAGGTGCTGAACAACCAAGGGTGGGGTACTCTTAGCTGGATTATTCAAGGGTTGAATTACATAAAACGGCTCAAGCAGTATGGATTTAATATCCGGGTTGTCAATGCTTCTTGGGGTGGCGGAGGGTACAACGAAGTTTTAGCCAACTTGATAGGAGAGCTTAAGAGTTTAGGCATTGTATTTGTGGCAGCAGCCGGCAATTCTGCCAGCAACAATGATCGTGAACCTACGTATCCAGCTAATTACAACGGAGTGGTGGCAGTAGCCGCAACAGACCCTACAGGCTCCCTGAGTTTTTACTCAAACTATGGCGATAGTGTTCATGTTGCAGCGCCGGGATCGCAAATAGTTAGCACCTTGCCGAACCAAAGGTTCGGCAGTTTGAGTGGGACGTCAATGGCTGCGCCTCATGTTAGCGGGGCTTTTGCCCTTTATTTTTCAGTTTACCCGGGTGCGTACGTAGATCAAGCGGTGTCGGACCTAATGGCATCATGTGAAAAACCGATACAGCTAACTAGGAAGATTCGGAATGGATGTTCGTTAACCATCTTAAATTTTTTGGATAAATTGAATGTTCCAGTGCCTGAGGTTGAGAATGATACCTTCAGGTTGACGCGTAACCTTGTGTCGCTCAGACCGAATCTTAATTTTTCCGACGCTCAAAATCTTGAATTTTCCCATAACGATGAGGGTCAGGTTTCTGTAGCACTGGCTGATTTTGCCTACAATAAACTTAACGCTCAGCTTATAACGGTATCTTCAAATTTAATGTTTTATTTCAACCAGCTTAGAAATCCGTATGACTTTTTGCCCGGAGAACAGTTTAAAGGTGTCATTTCAAACGCGATATCGTTTTTTTCCAACGATTGGGTGATAAGATCTGCAAAAGCTCGGACTTCGGAAAGCAATTGTACGGTCTGGTCTTACGCCCACCACTATAATGATGAACGAGCGCGAATTACGAGCTTGGTCCGCATTAACAAAGACAGCTCTTTTAGAGTCTCCTACAGTTTGAACAAACATGCGTTCGACGTGTTAAAGGACGAGTTATCGCTAATATTTTTTGGCAACACTGAAGATAAAATCTACTCCAGTATGACGCCTCGTTATAGAGAGGCAAGCTACCATTTCGCGCCCAGCCATTTCAATAATGTCGTGGTTAACGACTTGCGTTTGAGAAAACGCGAGGGGGGCCTGGTTGTCCTTGGAGCCGGAGCGGGCTCAGGCACTTTGTATGGTCATTTTTATGTTGGTTCCAGAAAATGTCCGCGTAGAACCGCTATTGGTTTCGTCAGTGGCTCAGCAGTAAGATTGTCGTTGACGAAAAAGTTAAATTCAAAAATCGAGTTTCGTTTGCGTTTGCCCAACCTCGAGGCAAAGAGGGCGATTTATGTTCCTAAAAATTCGCGCAAACTCTACGCTAAACTTAGCCTGTCAAAAGTAGAGGAGCTTTGTTCGGCTTTAAATCGGTAATCTAAGCACCATTTAGAGTGTAGATCTATTTTATGTGCAAAAGGTAACTCGCCAAACAGGACTTTGTAATTAAAAAATAAACTTGATAATGGTTAATTCCCATTTCTAGGCAACGTTAAAACCGATTCTCGCACAATCTTGGAACCTAATTTTTAAAAGGCAAAAAGTAGTCTTATTAAGCAGCACTAACTGATCAAAATTTTTATATTTAAGGTCATGTTTTAAAATTATGCCTGAGCATTGCAACATCTACTTAACGGTTTGAAAAACTATACCTTTCAACGGAACTAAGTCTAAGGACAGGGAAAGAGATAATTTATGGCTTAAACGATTTTCTGCAGGTATTGTGAGGGATAATATTCTAGTTTAAAACCTTTACTGTGATTTTTAACTACGATGCAACTGTTATCGTTGCATACCTAGCGTTGAAACACTTTTAAAAATAGCTGATCTAATTCGAGGTTGTTAAATCTCTGACTAATGAGGAGGGATATTTTCGGATTGGAAAATAGCAAACATGGCTTTGTTTTAAAAAATAACTTATTCTTTGATTAATTGTCAAATTTAGGGTAAACTAAAAAGATGCCTTTAAGCGGTAAAACGGCTTTCGTTGAAAGTTTCAAACAAATCATATCAAAACAAGAAAACTTGCGAAAACTTTGCGTCAGCTTAGCTGTTGCAGGAGCTCTAATTTTACCTTTTACGGTTCTTACATGCGTGCGTAGTTTGGACAATAGTATGTCTATTAAAGCAAATTTACTAAGCCCTGAATCTGCTAACAGCCTTAACAAGTTCCGCAAAGAATTGGACACTGCATTCCAGAAAATCGATGATCATCAGGCGCTTAAGGCTTATTACAAGATTGTTCGGTATCTAGCAAGTCGCAGAGCGGAAGATTTCGACCAAACTGGTCTTGATGCAAGCGTTGTGAAGGCATTTTTACGAGAGGCTAAAGAAAACACACCGCAAAACAAGGAAGAGGTTAAGAGGAGATTTTTTGAGTTGGTAAGAAGGATTTACGAAAACACTGAATCAAACGACCCAACAGGAAAAACAATTGGTGACAATCAACGAAAGAAGTGGGGCAGTATCATGTTAGACATTGTAAATTCAGAGCGATGAAAACAATTGTAGCAACTGTGACAAATTTTATTAGTGTGAGAAAATGAAGTTCAATTACTTGAATGTTTTAGGGTTAAAAAATGTTACAGATTGGTTGTTGCCATTATTTTTAAAAATATTGTGGGTTTTTACACCGGTTTTGGCTTATTCCCAGTCTTATAGTGATCAAGTTTTGTGCGCTAATTACCTTAAAAGAATGGGTGCAAATTTCATCTTGCAGGAGGAGCGTGAACATTCAAGACTACCCGGTCAGTGTGACCTTGAATATCAAGCTTCTGATAGAAATAAATGTCATTCTTGGGCTGCCGCAATATTTAATCGTTACGTTAATGCGCTGCCATCTGTTTTTACGGTTAACCCTAGATGTCATGCAAGCAGAATTTGTATACACAATATGTTTGTAAACAATCCCGGAAACCATCAGTTCGTGATGGTTACTGTTACAAGTGGTGGTCACAACCCCCACGCTTTCATAGTCGACGGTTGGATGTGTGAATTTTTCACAGACCCTGACGCAGTGCAACGTAGGGTCATAGATTTGTATACCCTTGGAGATCATTTATACGAATTGCCAACTTATCAAACATGTCCAACACCGCCTTATATGATGTTTTTCTTCCCTACTTTCAATCCTTACTGCCCTAGGGAATGGGCTGAAAAAAGACACACGGGGAAGATTTTTAATTTTCGAAATGCTCCAAAGATCCAAAATACCCAATGTATTCCGGGTGTCATGTATATGTATGAGAATCCACCTCATTGGAGAAGTGCATGGCCTCTTGCCATTGGAACCAATAACATATGTAAAGACCCGGTTTTAGCCATAAGCTATGGA
>JANWWW010000074.1 GCA_025055295.1 Deltaproteobacteria bacterium
TGGTTGATACATATATACAATCTAACCATATAACCCTATACCTCTCATTCAATGGCCTGTTCTGCCATTTCTTGACATCCTCAAACACCCTTTCTGTTAACTCAGACACTGTTGTCTTCGATATCTTCGTCCCATACATCTTGCTTAACACCTCCTGTATGTCCCTTACCGATAGACCTTTGCTGTACATAAGGAATATGCTCTCTTCTAACCCTTCAATAAAACTTCTTTTTCTTCTCTGCAATAACACCGGTTTATACTCACCATTTCTATCCCGAGGTATTTCAATTTCGATGTCACCTAGGGTTGTTTTAACAAGTCTTTTGTAAGTACCATTACGGTAGTTCCTTCGTTCGGGGCTTCTTTCATATTTCTTTGCCCTACTTGGTTCTTTGTAAAAACCTTTTTAGAGCATCCATACAATCTTGTCTTGTCATATCTTGTTCCTCCTTCTAAAATCTACTACCATATACTACAAACTAAATTTACACAAATAAAGGGACGCCCCAGAGTAAGACGAAGGATTAGGAAGAAGTAGCCTCGGTTAATTTGTAGTCGATTAGTAACTGTTACTCTGATATTTTTGGTTTTTCGATTTGCCAGGTCTGCTGTAGATTAGTGATTAAGCGAAAAAGCTTTTTAAATCAATGAAAATTAGCACTACATTGTCTAATTTGAACTTAAATCAGAAACGGGTTTGTGATTTTTTCTCTGCCAACGGTTGTATCGGGTCCGTGTCCGGGTAATAATCTGACTTCATCCGGAAGAGTTAAAATTTTTGTCCTGATGCTCTGCATAAAAACTTTATAATCAGCCCCCGGTAAATCAGTTCTTCCAATTGAGCCTTGGAACACGGTGTCTCCACTAATCGCAAACCCGTCTTCTGGGAAGTAAAACACTAGATGTCCCGGAGAATGACCTGGAGTGAAAAGTACCTTAACTTCCCTTCCGAAGACTTCCATTTGAGCGTCATCTTCGATTTCCTTCGTTGGCTCTGGACACTCAACGACGTCAAAAATGCCCCACTGTGTTGCTATTTGGTGAGCGAATTTACGAAATTCTTTTTCAATAGGATGAGCTACCAAGTTAATGTTTGGAAATTTTTCAATCAGTTTCCCCACGCCTCCACAATGGTCGAAATGACTGTGTGTTAACCAAATTTCAACCAGCGTGAGGTTTCTCTGCGAAATCATGTTTAATATTTTGTCCACATCTCCTCCCGGATCTATGACTATAGCTTCCTTGTCGTTCGTCAAAATTCTACAATTTTGTTGTACCGGCGTGACTGGAATCGTCAATATTTCCATATGTATAAGGGATTAATTTTAACCCAAAACCCTGATATTCCGGAAACGGCTCTCATAAAAGCGTTGGCTGAAGAATTTCATATTACTGTCCTTTCAAAAAATTCGCTGTCGGAAGTTAACGCAAGATTTTTAGCTCACAGTTTCAACAACAAATTTGACATTCGGGCTCTCTTCAAAATAAAAGATGCCTATGATTTCGCCCTATGTTTTGACGGAAAGTGTGTGACAACAGCTATACTATTAAAAATTTTCAAAAAAGTCAGAAACCTGTTTGTGTATCGAGGAACTCCGTCGGGTGGAAACTGGCTTGATCCAATATCATGGCTTACTTTCCGGTCGCCTTGGATCGACAAAATAATTGTCAATTGCCACCACATAAAGAATTATTTTATAACTCAAGGTCTTGCCCCAGAGAAAATTTGCGTTATCTACAAAGGGCATGAGTCCAAATGGTACGAAAGAACAAACCCCTATAGAGGCGGTGATTTTGTGACTATCTTGAATTATCGGAAATCCAAAGGTTTAGAGAACGTAATTTGTTTTGTTAAAAAATTTTTCCCTCGCTCGAGTCTTACCGTTTTTGGCAGAATTCCTGAAGCTATTCAAAAAAGGTACTCCAGTAATGTCAGGTTCGAAGGTTACCGTGAACAACCTTTTGCTTTTTTGCCAAGTTTTAAAATTTTCATTTTGTTGAGTGAGAAAGAAGGGATCCCAAAGTCGGCTGTGGAAGCCACTTTCAAAGGACTGCCTTTAATACTTTATGATACAGGGGGTATCTCCGAAATATGGAGTAACAATGACGCTGTTATACTAAACGACATTAACGAAGTCCCAACACCGACAATTTCCTTAATCGAAGAATTACTGTGCAATGAACAGAAGAGACGTGAGTTAAACGAAAAAGCACTTCAAAAAGTTGAAAGCAAGTTAGATTTTAGAACTTACGTATACAAACACATCGAGTTAATTTATAACGCTTTGAGTGGTAAAAAATAGATGTATGGAATAGAATAAAAACGTATTTTGAATTATGAACTCGGATACTGAGCCTCAAAAGCAGGGAACATTTTTCTTTTTGTTAGTAGCCCTATTGTTGGGGTTAACTGCGTTTGCTTTTTATATTTATAAACAATCAACAATTATTGATGTCTCGTATTCGGAGTTCATAAATCAGCTTGAGGCAGGACAGATAACCGAGATAAAAATCGAGGGACAACACGCCCTGTGGAAAAACAAAAATGGTAAAAGTTACTCCACAAATGTTCCTAACGAGTCAGCAATTGTAGACAAAGCAGTAGCAAAAAAAATTGAAGTGATTGTAAAGCCTCCCTCGAATCAAAGTTTATGGTTAGCTTTATTTATCAACGGTTTACTTCCAGTTTTACTGATATTTGCTCTTTTTTATTTTCTCTTCAAGCAAGTTCAAATAGGAGCAGGAAAAGGTTTTAATTTTGGGAAAGCAAGAGCCAAGGTTGGATTGGGATCATCCAAAAGGGTAACTTTTAAAGATGTTGCTGGCGTCGACGAAGCGAAAGAAGAGTTACACGAAATAATAGAATTTTTGAAAGAGCCGAAAAAATTCACAAGGCTTGGTGGAAGAATTCCGAAGGGAGTTTTATTAATAGGGCCTCCAGGAACAGGCAAAACACTTCTTGCAAAAGCCATAGCTGGAGAAGCCAATGTGCCCTTTTTTAGTATATCAGGAAGCGATTTTGTTGAAATGTTTGTTGGAGTCGGGGCAAGTCGCGTAAGGGATCTTTTTCAACAGGCCAAAAAATCTGCTCCTTGTATAATTTTCATCGATGAAATAGACGCCGTAGGCCGGCATAGAGGTGCTGGACTTGGCGGAGGGCACGACGAGAGAGAACAAACCCTAAACCAGCTCCTTGTGGAAATGGATGGGTTTGAGAGCAACGAAGGTGTAATCATCATAGCTGCAACAAATCGTCCCGATGTGCTCGATCCTGCATTGTTAAGGCCCGGCAGATTCGATAGAAGGATCGTGGTCCCTAGGCCGGATTTTAAAGGAAGGCTTGAAATTTTAAAGGTTCACTCAAAGAAAGTTCCATTAGCAGACGAAGTTGACTTGGAAAAAATTGCGAAAGCGACTCCGGGTTTCTGTGGAGCTGATCTCGAGATTCTCGTAAATGAAGCAGCGTTAAGAGCGGCAAGATTAAACAAATCAAAGGTTGACAATGACGATTTTGAATATGCAAAGGATAAGGTTTTAATGGGCGCAGAACGAAAAAGTTTGCTAATATCTGAGAAGGAGAAAAAGCTCACGGCGTATCACGAGTCTGGGCATGCGCTAGTGGCAAAATTTGTAGAACATGCTGATCCTGTCCACAAGTTAACAATTGTGCCAAGAGGTATGGCGCTAGGTTTGGTTCAACAGTTGCCGGCAGGCGACAGGTATACTTACACAAAATCTTATTGGCTAGATCAGTTAGCAATTCTTTTTGGGGGAAGATGCGCAGAAGAGCTTGTTTTTAACGAAGTGACAACTGGTGCGAGTTCGGACATAGAGAAAGCGACTGAAATTGCTCGAAGAATGGTAACTGAATGGGGGATGAGTGACAAAGTGGGGCTCATTCACCTAAGCAATAAAGACGAGCATATTTTTCTTGGAAAAGAACTGGCTATGCCAAGAGAGCACTCTGAGAAGATGCAACAGCTGGTTGACGAAGAAGTAGCTGCCATTCTTACCGAACAATATAGCAGAGCAAAAAAAATTTTGAAGGAACATCTGGATATTCTTCATGCTTTAAGTGAAGAGGTTTTAAAGAAAGAAACGCTTGACGGTGGAGAAATAGACGAAATCATTACAAAACATAGCAAACAAGATGAAAATTATCAGACTAATTAAATTGCTTGCTGCGGTAGTTTTTTGCCAAACCCAAGATATACCAGTTGAGTCTATCCGGGTTGAAAACAAAATAGGAAATTTTGCACATAATTTCTCGGGCTACTCTTCATCTGGCAAACCAGCCAGATTGTCAGAATTAACCAAAGAACTCCCCACGCTCTTAATCCCAGTGTACTACGAATGTCCAAGCATTTGCGGAGAAATTATTAAAGAGACAATTAGATATGTGGATAATTCAAAATTAGTTCCGGGTAAAGACTACAATTTGGTGTTCTTTACCATCAACCCCCAAGAGGATGTTGAATTAGCAGCCGGCAAAAGAAATTCATTTCTAAACGAGGTTAGTAATAAGAGCGCTGACGTAAACTTTCTAATTGGCCCGGCCGAAGAAATTGACAAACTTACAAAAAGTATAGGCTTCTATTTTACAAAGCAAGGTGACGAATATGTTCACCCGCCTCTTTATGTAATAATGGACAAAGACTTAAAAATTACTCACATGTTTAAAACGTTGCTCTTAGATTTTCCAACAGTTGACTTAGCGTTAGTGGAAGCATCAGAAGGAAAATTGGGAACATTTTGGGATAAAGTTAAGCTTTTATGTTACTCGTTTGATCCAGCAAAAGGACGCTACACACTTGTGGCTGTCAGAACCATGCAGATTGGTGGATTAATTACTTTAATTTTTTTTATTGTGTTATTTGCTTGGTTATGGAAAAAAGAGAAAATTCGACAGAGCTAAGGGCAAACGAATTTTGTGGATTAGTATTAGATCAAGGTAATCAAAAATTGTTGACCCAGATAAAGGAAGAGGTTTTTAGTCAAATTTTGAAGAAAGATTTGACCCTTCTTTTTAAAGACTGGGATTATCAAACCTTAGCACTTACAGATTTAGGGAATCATTTAAGTCGCTTATCAGACTTAGCTGAATTTGGTTATTTTATATCCCCTCAAAGTTACCAGAGTCGTTTCAAAGGATGGCTTGGCAAAGTTTTTACACAAGCCAAATGGTTTATTTTTAAAAAAATTTTTTATCGAATATTACACCCGTATCTCGATAATGATTATCAGTTTAAGGTCACACTAATTCAAGTTTTAGAAAGTCTTAAAGGGCGATCGAGGTAAAACTTAAGTTTTATGACTGTTGTTGCGAGCAATTGATAGAGAACGATAAAGGCAGTTATTTTTTGCGGGATCATTTGGTTTTACAAACAGTTTTAACGCTGAATGTCACTCATTATTCGTTGGCATATAACTAAGCCCCCTGAGCGTGTAGCATAGTTCAGTTTTAAATCAAGTTTTTTGTAAATTTAGCGTTTTTACGGATTTTTTTCTATTGCCAAAGTTCGTTCAAAGGGGAATTTTCTCGGATTTCCCAAAAATTTGAAAAATAAATAAAGCGTTTAATAGCTCCGTTTCTCAATTGAAGTAAAATAAAAGAGCCAACTAAAACCTTTACACAAAAATAATTAAATATATGAGTTTAATAATAAACTCTGTTCTTATAATGTTGTTTAATCTATTTATTTATTATAGACTTATTTACATTATGAGAGGTGAATTAATCACGGATAAGATTTGCAGAATAGGCAGTATTTTTAGATTTAAAAATGAAGCCCTTTACAGATATGCTTCAGTTGCGTTATTTCATCGGCATTTGTTCTAAACCCCCTCCTAGCTCAACCAGAACGAACTGCTGATTTACTTACAGTTCCAAAAGATACAACTTACAGATCTACAACAGTTCCAACTCGAGAGGTTTCAAATCAATTCAAAAATGTGGTCAATACTTTAGTCGTAGATTCATTTTATTTGGTTGCTCGCCTGTCACAAACGGATGACCCTGAAAAAGCTTCCGAGCTGCTTCAGTCTATTCGGTATAACCTTGAAGCTTGTCAAAAGCTCGTTGATCACCCAGAGTTGACAGAAAAAATCGGGAAAAACGTCGCGGGGATATCGGCTTTTATTGACGCATTAAAAGATTTTTCGGCTCAGCAAAAATATAACCAGCTTAAAAAACCATTAACTTTCGATATAATACGCATGCTCGCAGAAATTAGTTGTACTCTAAACCCACCAGTACCTCTAACGCTGATCTCAAACATACGAACCGACCTATCAAAAAAAGAACAAGGCGAGGAAATAGATAAAGTAAAATTAAGGCAATCTTTATTGCGTTATTACGAACACCAAAGCCTCCTCTTAGACGGTCTTGAACAATATAATACATCCCCGAACAAAGCGCATAATAGCCTGTTTCAGTTGGTATACTTGGATCAAGAGCTGAGTGATAAATTCGGTAGTTCGCTCTTAGTTGAAAATTTTGTACAGGCGTATTGCAATTATATGAGCAGAGCCGAAGATAAAAAGGTTATAAAAGACAAAGAACTAGAAGAGGCTTTAGCCGCTTTGAGAAAGGACAACGAAGAAGGACAGGCCCTTTGTAAAAAAAATTTGTATGAACCAGAAGGAATCTCCAAGTCAACCATAGTAACTATTGCGGTCGGGGTTGGGGCATTTTTAGTGGGAGGTTTTGTTGGAATACTAATAGGAGATGCTGCAAATTAATAAATGACGTTAGCTCCAGTTTTACTATTCTTCCGTAAGACAGTTTGGGGTTAAGCCCGAAAAATACTATGTCAAGTTCCTATATTATGAAAATTTAACAACTACAAAATTATTGTAAGGTTTGGTCGAATAATTGAGTGTTATTCAAAGTTATGAATTTATTACAAGGCTAGGCTTTTTAAGACCGTTGAGCAAATTCTAACAAGAACCCTTGCATGGCCAACCCTTCAGAGTAGTTAAGTCTTTAACTAAGTCGCAAAAAATTTGGGTTTTTCTAACAGCTTATAATAATTATTCTGAATCGTTTAGGCAGTAAAGGATTTTTTTCAGACTTAAATCAAAAGTCACAACTGTCACGGTTGACAATTTTGATGAAAAGCATAAAAAATTATGTGATCAAGGCGTTTGAGCGAAGAGTCCACGCCGAGGTGTTATGCATTAAAAACAAAGTAACGCTTTTTAAACGGCTCTGCAGTTTAGGCGGATCGTAAGCTTGTCAATTACCTTAAACTTCCCTTTTGGGAAATTGAGTTTTCTGAGCATTACTTAAAATCTCGCTTGTCGGTTTTCAAATAATAGTAGCCCTCTTTAAATGACCCCTAAAACTACTGAATTTTTAACACATAAATTGCGGAATTCCCTGAGTCAACTATAGATGCTTGTAAATTTA
>JANWWW010000075.1 GCA_025055295.1 Deltaproteobacteria bacterium
GCCACAAGACTGCCCGCTACACTACCTCTACCCGGCCCAACTGAAATTTTCTGATTTTTTGCCCATGAGATAAAATCCTCAACGACCAAAAAATATTCGCAGAAACCCATTTTTCTTATTTCTTCCAATTCAAAATCAAGTCGTCTTTGATATTCCGGCAAAACTTCATTTGATACTACACCTAACACCTTATTTTGAAAGCCTTCCTTTGCTTTGCGACTTAATAATTCACACGGCTCTTCTTTTAAGCTTAATCTTGGCATTGAAGGTTTTCTCGGCCGAAACTCGAAAACAACAGATTTTGCTATTTCCGCCGTGTTTTTAATAGCCTCATCAAGGCAAGCATAACCGATGAGTTCCTGTCTGATTTCCTCTTCGGTTTTGAGATGAAGATTTAGACCCGGATGAGTTATGCGGGTTGGATCGTCTATTGTCTTTCTTAAACTGATACACATCAGAACCTCCTGTGAGAAATGATAATCTTTGGTTGGATAGTGAACATCATTTGTAACAACCAGAGGCAATCCAAGCAATTCAGCCCTGTCGATTAAATAGTCATTCAATTTAATTTGCTCGGGAATGTTGTGAGGCTGTAACTCCAAAAAGAAGCGTTCACCGAAAATCTTTCTGTAAAACTCCAAAACTGAATCGGCTTCGTCAAACATCTCTTTCGAAACAAGTTCTCCGACTTCAGACGCAACACACCCCGACAATACTATTAACCCCTCATGCATTTCTTTCAACCATTCTTTTTTTATTCTGGGTTTGTAGTAAAAATTTTCCTTAAACGATTTAGACGACATAACACTAAGATTCCTCCACCCCACTTCATCTCTGACTAATACAGTTAAATGGTGATTTTGGTTTTCAGTTCCCTCTACGTATATCTCACATCCTACTATTGGTTTGATACCTGAAGCTATGGCAGCCTTGTAAAAATCCATGACACCGCACATGTTCCCATGATCCGTAATGGCAAGTGCCGAAAAACCAGCGCTTTTTGCATGTTCAACTAAAATATCAATCCTATTCGCTCCATCCAAAAAACTAAACTCTGTATGAACATGCAGATGAACAAACGAGTTATTTTTATCGCTCATAACTTTCTAAGAAACGCCAGGGACAAGAAACCCAAAATCATCAAAGTCGCTCCAATTGGCTCTAAACCGTTAAGGAGAGTGGATTTAAAACTGAACGAAAATAATATGTTAAAAGGAAACAACAGGAAGGCTAAAAAAAAAACGAGCCGTTGAATAAACACCAAACTTAAACTAAAGCCAATACAACATATGCTAAGCATAATCATAGATGCAATTAACGGATCATTCAAACCTGAAGAATGATACAACTTCCCAAATAATCCCAGGCTCACCGCAAGCAATAAATAAAAAACTATTCCCAACATCTTAATTTTTCGTCAAAAAATTGTTTAACGTCGTCCAACGCAACATTTCCCAGATCGCCATCTTTTTTACTTCTAACTGACACTGTACGTGATTGCTCTTCTTTGGCACCAACAATGATTACGTATGGTATTTTCTCTTCTTCCGCTTTTCTGACTTTATAAGAGAGTCTCTCATTTGTTTCATCAACGCTGTATCTAAATTCTGCAAGGTTTTCTTTCACCAAATTAAGATATGAGTTATGTTTTTCACTTACGCTTATCAATCTAATTTGCTCGGGAGCAAGCCAAAACGGAAGATTTCCTCTATAGTGTTCGATAAGAACCCCGATAAACCGTTCCAAACTGCCAAAAATAGCCCTATGAATCATTATGGGTGTTTTTTTGGAACCATCTGACGCCGTGTATTCCAGTTTAAATTTTACAGGCAAATTGAAATCCAACTGGATAGTAGTTAACTGCCATTCCCTGCCCAAGGAGTCTTCTATCTTAATGTCAATTTTTGGACCGTAAAACGCACCACCGCCCTCATCTACATAGTAATTTATGTTAAATCTGTCCAAAACTTTTTCTAACACTTCTTCTGCATGTTTCCACAATTTTTCGTCTCCCGCAAATTTATCGGGTTTAGTGGAAATGTATACTGAAAAATCGGTGAATTTGAATTTTTTCAAAACTGACAAACTTATATCCACGACAGAACTTATCTCTTCCTCTAATTGACTGTCTGTACAAAATATGTGGCCATCATCCTGAGTGAAGCCCCTCACTCTCGTCAAACCATGAAGGACCCCACTTTTTTCAAAGCGATAAACACTACCAAATTCAGCCAAACGGAGTGGTAAATCCCGGAAGCTTTTGACCATTTCGTTGTAAATCTGAATGTGAAAAGGACAATTCATTGGCTTGACAAAATACTCATCGTTATCCACTATCATCGAAGAGAACATATTCTCGCGGTAGTGTTCAAGGTGTCCGCTAATCTCCCACAGGTTGCTTTTGCCAATGTGCGGCGTATACACAAACTTATAGCCATTTTCGATCAGGATTTCGTGAATCAACGTTTCAACCACTTTTCGCAAAGTTGCTCCCTTTGGCAACCACAAAATTAAACCCGGCCCAACTTGTTCCGAGATTGTGAATAAGCGCAAATTTTTCCCTAAAGTGCGGTGGTCATATTTCTCTGCTTCCTCACGTTTTTTAAGCCAGTCTTCCAACTCCTCTTTGGTGTCAAAATAAGTTCCATAAATTCTTTGTAACATCTCCCTGTTCTCGTCTCCTTTCCAATATGCCCCCGAAACTTTCAAAAGTTTTACGCCGTCAGGATTGATTTCTTTCAAGGACTTCGCGTGAGGGCCTTTACACAAATCGTAAAATTTACCATCTCTGTAAACAGAGATAGTTTCACCCCGCTCACGCAGCTCTTCAATTAATTCCGTTTTAAAACGCTGACTGCTAAATAACTCTCTAGCCTTGTCATAAGAAATCTGTTCATAAATAAAAGGATGACCCTCTTTGATGATCTCCAGCATTCGGGCTTCTATGGTAACCAATTTTTCCGGATTTAGCGGTTCGGGCAAAAGAAAATCGTAATAAAACCCATCTTTGATAGCCGGTCCTATTCCCAGTTGAGCAGATGGGAAAATCTCTAGAACTGCCTGAGCCAAAACATGACTGACAGAATGACGTTTTCGGTAAAGATCATTTTCTGACAAATTGTTCGATATTCGCGGCATTGACTAATTTTGTCAAAAATCTCCTATATTCTAATGAATCTGAACTTTTTCTTAAATAGGAGCTTTCTGATCCAGAACACTGAGCAGTTTTTGAAGTTCAGTGGATTTATAATCACACAAACCAAGCGCAAATTCTCTACTCACGCTTGCGAAAATCAAATTATTTTCCTGACAGAAACGTATAACTTGTGGAAGATCGTGACAGAGTGTTTTTCCAGCTTCGACAATTAACCCTATGAAATTTCTTTTTTTTAAAAGATTTACGGTAAATTCACCGATTGCTGGAAGGTCAAACCTTGTATCTTGGCTAAGTTTACTGGATTTAACGAGAACCATTTCGTTCAAATTGGTTCTGTAAGCTCTCTCTATTAAGTCGTCCGTGCCCAAAAAGTCCTCTGCAGCTAATATTTGCCCTTTTCTTACTACAACCGCCTGACAAAAATCAAAAACATCCGCCACAGTCAAAAAAAGAAAACCTGTAAAACATTCCAACTTTATTTTTTCTAGATCTCCCGAGTATAAGCCTTCCGATACGACAATTTCCGGCACGATTTCGTGACAAGAAAAAACCTGAAAACCTCTGTCTTCCAAAAATTTTATCACTACTCTACCTGTATTCGTATCACCACTTCCGCGAATTATTTCAAAAATATCTTTAAATTCTTTGTCTGAAAAAATGAGTTGGCCGATACTTGGTCTGCCAAGTCCGCCAATCATGCATATTTTTTTTACCCGAAGGTCATCAAAAAATCTTAAAATTTCGCTGATTTGGGTTAATGGGAAGAACTTGTAAAAACTAAACGTCTTTTTGTTCCTAAATCTTTTGAAATTATCTTTGTCCAAAAAACAGATGGCACAATCATATTTTTGAGATACAATTTCAGCGACTCTAAAAGCTAACGGACCTTTTCCAATTACAACACCCAGTCTTTCAGTCAGACTCTTCACCTTGATCGCTTGCGTACTTCACGACACCTCTGGAACTTCCTTTAACAAATTCCAAAAACAAACTCTTTAAAAAATCCTGTCTCTCAAGTTTATGGTCGATTAACTCCTCAACAAGCTTTATCCTTTCTTCAAAGGCAAACTTGGATTTGAAAAACACCCTGAATAGTTTCCTGAGAAAGGCTAATTCATTTTGCGTAAAGCCGGCTCTAGTAAGACCTATGGAGTTGATACCATAAGCCCTTGCGGAGTTTCCGCATACCGAAACAAAGGGAGGCACATCTTGCCTTACCATTGAGCCTCCCGCAATGAATGCAAAAGATCCGATGCGTACGTACTGATGAACTCCCACCAAGCCTCCAATTACAACGTTGTTTTCGATTACAACATGGCCGGCCAATCCAACATAATTCGCAATAACATTAGCGTTTCCAATTCTACAGTCATGGGCCACATGAGTGGAGACCATTAGTAAATTGCCATCGCCAATTTTTGTCAGCATACCACCTTTTTCAGTTCCGGGATGCACTGTAACGTATTCTCGAATGATGTTGTTTTTTCCTATTAATATCCTGCTTTCTTCCCCTCTGTATTTCAAATCCTGAGGGACGTAACCAATACAAGCAAAAGGGAAAATGACGCAATCTGATCCTATTTCTGTATTTCCCGTAACACAAACGTTATTTAATAATTTTACCCGATCCGAAATTTTAACGTTTCCTGACAGATAACAAAAAGGGCCAATTTCGACGCCATTACCAAGTTCAACACTTGGCTCTACAACCGACGTTTGGTGGATTTTTACTTCCATTTAAAATCTCAACTCATCAAGTGCTGCTTTTAGGGGTTTCCGCAAATGCTGTGATTTTTGCCGAACAAACTTCCCGGCCCCAGACACTAGCCTTTGCGTTCATAAACCAAAATCCCAACTTTGCCGAAACAAAGACGACCTCTAAATATATTTCACATGGTGGCACGACAAGATTAGACCATCGAACGTCAGATCGAGTTAGGTATAAAAGTGATCCAGGGGGCGCCCCTTTGCTTGATTTTAAGCAAAAAAAGCATCCTGTTTGTGCCAATGCTTCAAGTAACAGCACCCCAGGCATAATGGGTTTGCCGGGAAAGTGACCAGAAAAAAACCACTCTGTTCCATCAATCCTTTTGACCCCAACGATTCGTGACTCGAAATCAAAGTCGATTATTTCATCGATAAAAATAAAAGGCTCTCGATGTGGGATAACCTGCTTTATGTCTTCCAATGAAAAAATTGCCATTATTTCGAACTAATAGGCTCTTTTTCGTTCCGGTGGAGAGCATTAAGCTGGGCAATGACTTCGTCTGAAATATCTAAATTCGGCAAAAAGTGAACACTAAAGGATGTGTCGAAAACTGCTGAATATCCTCTCTCCTCCGCTAATTTTTTCACGATTTCTTTTACTGTTTCAAGAAAACGAACCCTCTTTCCTTCTACAAATTGCTCCAGACTTTTACGCTTATTTCTTAACTCTTCCTCAGCCTGCGACTTTTTTTGATCCAACTCCTTCATTTTTGCTCTTAAGGCATCTTGAGAAATAGTGACTGACATTTTTTTTAGCTCCTCTGCTTCCTTAGAAATTTTTTCCGCAAGCGAATTACGTAAACTTTCCAATTCTTTACTCGCCATTCTTGATACTTCGATCAATTCTTTTCCGATCGAGCTATTAGACTGAATTTTTCCGAGATCAATGAAAGCGATAGACCCATGAATTTCAGGCGGATTTGTTTCGCGTTTTTTGTTCTCGAGTCTGTACTCACACGCTGAGAAAGCAAACACAGCGACAAATAAAATAAACCGTTTATAAATTGCCCACATGTAAGCGCGTAATGGGTTAAATGATATAAAAAAACGCACTGTGTCTCAACAAAGAACCTGACGATTGAAAAATCTCTGTTTGTCGGTTATGCTAAAAATATGAGTGGAAGAATTATTGGCATTTTATCATTCGTTATTTTGGGCAGTTGGTTTCAGGTGTTTGCTCAACATCCTGACAGAGTGATAGTTGACAATTTAAAAGCTGAATTTGATAAGTTAAATCTCGGGAATGTCGAGGTTTCAAGTTACATGGGAGAGGTAGTTTTATCCGGAGAGGTTCATTCTGAAGATCAGAAAATCACGGCTGAGAGAGTAGCTTTGGCCACTGCAGGCGTTAAGAAAGTCCGTTCAAATCTATCAGTAAACCCATTTTTGCGGGCAAGATTGGCCGTTCCTTGCATTGCCCCTAAACTTGAAGGAAATGTACAAGGGCAAACCAAACTCAACATGAGTTGCTTAAACAACGTGATCCATGTTGAAGGAGAGGTTGAATACGAGTGGGACGAACAAAAGGTGCTGGAGTTAATTAAAGAAGCTAATCCGAATTTTGATATTAAGTCGAAAGTGGTTGTTACTAAACCATCCTCGGATGAACAAATTCGAGAAGCTATAATGACAGCTTTGAACGAAAATAAACACCCGTTAGAGGGTATCGCCTTTGATGTCAAAAACAGAATCGTTACATTTCGCGGTAAAGTCTCAAACCATAGAATAATAGACGCAATACTAGCTACCGCTTTAATGGTTGATGGCGTCAGAGAGGTAAGGTCTGAGGTTTTAGTGGAAAAGAAATAAACCCAAGTAATTCTTTAATTTTTTTGGTGTAGTCAACGTTTGAAACAGAATTATATTTTGTATGGACTAATAAGAAGGTTATTTAGATTTAAGGTCACTCTGGCCTAGAGACTTTGCAGACTTTATTCTTTTACAAGCGGCTAACACCAAATTAGTTACTCAATTAGAGTAACCATAAGATTGATCTTTTCTACTGGATGTGTCTTTGTGAAAGTCGATAGCTTAACAAAAGTTTCAGCTCTGAGCAATAACTAATGTGGTTTCTACCTGTTATCACTCCTAAGCAAAAAATGAATAGTATCCAAGTCGTAATACGCAAGTTTTTTGTGAATGAGGAGGTTATAATGGTTGTTAGCTTGTACCTTTCAAAACATAGTACATAGATAGGATTCAAATTAAAGTTTTGAAATTTTTTCTACCTAACGTTGTACTCATATTTTTTACAAACGCTAGGGATCTCAAATTGGGAACGTCCCTTTATTTGTGTAAATTTAGTTTGTAGTATATGGTAGTAGATTTTAGAAGGAGGAACGAGACATGACAAGACAAGATTGTATGGATGCTCTAAAAAGGTTTTTACAAAGAACCAAGTAGGGCGAAGAAATATGAAAG
>JANWWW010000076.1 GCA_025055295.1 Deltaproteobacteria bacterium
TTGTACCTTCGTCCACTATCTCACTTTCGCTTATACTCTCTTTTAACCTCTCCATAGCTTCCTCTATCGCCTTGTCTCTCGCCTTCCATATGTCTACCTTCTTCACCACTTCACTTGAGTCCACAAATAACTCCAACACCTTCCCTGCTGGACTACCCCTAAGCCTCCGTGTAGCTCTCCTAAATATCTCACTCGCACCTCTTGAACCTATCTTCCTTATCCACTCACTTATCGTAGTATGATCAGGCCCTTCCTCCATCGCTTTAAATCCACATACCTCCCTTATACCCCTATGATGACTTAACAAATCCTCCATCTCCCTCATACTTCTATTGGTCATAAACATTACCAAATGAATACCCAGCTCTACCTTTGTCGTCTTCACATGTCAAAACATTCCAATCTTCTTTGAGGATCATATTCCCTGATTGCCATTGTAATTAAAATTATCTTAAAACCATCCTATTACTCCGACACGTTTTTTGCAAAATTACGCTAGTCACACTTGTTTCATATTCATTTTTCGACACGCCCTGAAGGTTTATTACGTTAAAAAAAAGGATTTGACCATATTCAAAAAATACGACGACATGTTTCACGTAAGAGTTTAAAAAATCAATTAACGCGAGGCTTTGAAGCTTTGTGTAAAAATTTCCTTAATCATATGAAAAGGTTTATTAATCAGACTTATCACTGTTACTAGAAATCCTTTTGATTATGCGACCATTTTTCAAATCATATGGAGACAATTCAACTAAAACTCTCTCTCCGGGGAATAATTTCACGAAATGTTTTTTTAACTTCCCACCTAAGTAAGCGTTTACTGTTAATTTTTCGTTTATTTTTACCGTAAAACGAGAGTCTGGATGACATTCCAATATTTGGCCTTCGAAAACAATAGTATCCTTATCCATTTTTCACCACTTCAAAAACCCCCATTGAATAATACTTGTGCATGCGCTTCTTCAACATTTCGTCGACAGTAACGTTTGAAAACTCCAAGATTGACGAAATCAACCTTTCTTTTAGCCTATCGAAACTTTCTCGAAACTCCCAATGAAGACCACCCATTGGTTCACTGATAATATCGTCAATAATTTTAAATTTTTTTAAATCTTCAGCCGTCAATTTTAACATAGACGCGCAATCCGCTATATACTTGGTAGCGTCATCTCCAAACAGGATTGAGGCGCAGCCTTCTGGAGAAATCACAGAGTAATAAGCAAATTCAAACATAAAAATTTTATCTGTAATACCCAGCGCAAGTGCCCCACCGCTACCCCCCTCACTAAGTACTACGCTGATCGTAGGTACCGTCAAATGCGCCAGTTCAAGCAAGCACTCGGCTATTGCCTGAGCCTGACCTCTTTCCTCCGCATGGTCCCCGGGATAAGCCCCGGGAGTATCGATTATGGTTACTACTGGAAGACCAAACTTTTCTCCAAGCCTAAAGAGCCTAAGGGCTTTTCTGTAACCTTCTGGCTGAGGCATTCCGAAATTCCTTTTGGGTTTTTCTTTAATCCCCTGCCCCTTCTCCTGAGCCACAACCACAACGGGAAACTGTCCCAGCTTCGCCAATCCGCCCACTATCGCTGGATCATCGCCCCAACGCCTATCCCCATGAAGCTCGATAAAATCACGAAACACTTCTCTTATTAAAGTTAAAGACGTTGGTCTATCCAAATGCCTAGAAAGTTGAACTCGTTGATATGGCGAGAGATTTGAATAAATTTTTCGTTTCAAGTTTTCAAACTTTCTTTTTAAACGTTCAGCCTCTTGTAACTCTCCTCGAGCTAATTTGTCATCAATTGTTTTATCTAACTTAACTAAGTCGTTTTCAAAAGGCAAAGGATTTTTAAAAGGAAGAACCATGGCTCCTACAAAACATTACTTGATTCAATACATAAAACGGTGGGACGCCTAAAGTCGAAATTTCTGACAAAACTAACCAAATCATTAAATGTCAGCTTGAAAGCAAAAATTTTACTTTTTCCCTGCGAAATTTCAACTATCGGAAAATCATAGTCATCTTTTCCGGGTAGCACTGTATAACCCCGTTTTTGTGGTTCATTTTTTAGGTAATAAAATTGTTGCCGAGCGAATCTCTTAGTGTCCCTCACAAGCAACTCAAAAGCTCTGCCAGTGGTAAGATTGCCCTTAATGACTTCGATAAAATATTTATAACCTATTGTCTTTTTAAGTCCCCATGCTTCCTCTCCGTATAAATTGAACACTGTCTTTACTTCGTTAAGCAGTCCACTTTCGAGCATATTTTGGCACCTTTTTTCAATTCGTAGGTAAAGAGCAGACCTTTCCCACACCGGCGATATTATCAAAGGCATAACACGTAAGGCTTGAAATCTATGTTCTTTTATTGCTTCGGAAAAGCGCCTTGCGTTTTGCAAAATAAATTTTAGGGCTCTATTTATTCTTACTTTGTCGTTTGGATTTACCGTCAAAGCATATTCGGGATCCAACATTTTCAACGCTTCATAATTGCCATTTAACTCAGCGTCCAATTTAAAGTCTTTGATATATCCATGTATGAAGAATTTGATATACATAAACGATCCACCCACAACGATGGGAATTCGATTTACAGCATTTAGTTGGCTACAAACCGTAAAGGCAAGATCTGATATTGAGGCAGCATCAATTCTCGTATTTGGAGGATATATTTGTACCAAATGGTGCCTTACCTCCAAAAGCTGTTCCACGGTTGGAGCGCAAGAGCAAATAGTTAAGTCCTTATAAATTTGACACGAATCCAGCGAAATGATCTCTGTATTAAACTTCTTGGCTAATTTTATGGCAAGTTCCGTTTTGCCTGACGCGGTTGGGGCAAATATGATTACGGCTTTAACTGGTTCGTTGAAAGAATTCATCGAGTCTATCAACGCTCAATTCAAACTTAAAAGGTCGGCCATGCGGACAGTATGCTGTTTCAAGACTCTCAATTGACTTAAAAAACATCTCAGCCTCAATCCCGGTAAAGTCATCCCCGAGTCTAAAGCTCCGATGGCAAGCAAGTTTTGACGCGATATAGTAAACAATACTTTCAATATTTATCTCTGGATCGTTTAGTTCATATAGGCTGTCCACGATTAAAGAAATTTCACTCGACAAATAATTCAATAAAACGGCAGGAACCTCGGTAAGAAACACCTTATCATTTGTGGACTCAAAAGTAAAACCGTAAGCAGACAAATCTTGAGCCACATCTTTAAGCGCAGGCGGCACTTCGATCGGTATAACCAATCTTTGTCTGGATTTATTAGCCAACAATTCTGTGAATATTTTGTCAAAAATTTGCCGCTCTTGCGCCGCGTGAGGATCCACAATTACCAAATGTTCTTTCACTTTTAAGGAGTCATTTACAATCCTCTTATAGACGAAATAACCATTGCCAAGTATGCCTAAAAAGACTGTTTTAGACCCAAGGCCGCCGTCTTCACTAGCGAAATAGCCGGGCTTCTCTCGTTTGTACCCTGTCACTGGCTTTACAACGTAAGTCGCAGAATCAGAGCCGATGCTATCACTTAAGTTACCGGATTCCAGCTTGCTCTCTGAGTAATTAGTTCCCGAAAAGCTAAAACTCATGATCCTTTTTTCGAGCAAAACTCCTTTTGAAACAATCAAATTTCTAGTTTTTTTTGACAATTGATTGTAGATCACCCTGTAAATCAGATTAGGATTGACAAATCTCACTTCATTTTTTCTCGGATGAACGTTTACATCCACAAGACCGGGAGCAAGGTCGACGTGGATATAACCAGATATATCTCTGTCATTCTTTACCATTAAACCAAACGAGTCTTTAACAGCCTTTAAAATAGTTCTGTCTGTTACGGGACGTTTGTTTACAAACACAAAAAAATCACCAGTTGACCCGAGGCTTTTAAGTCCCAAAAGTCCTCGAATTGTTATCAGCCCCTCACTGTGCTCAAACGCTGCTAAACCATCTCCGAAAACACTTAACAATCCGCTTTCATCGCCATAAAATGTTTCCTCGTTGTGATCGGTTTTGAGTCTAAATTTAATTTCCTTGTTGACCAAAGAATAACCGATTAAAAGGTTTTTGATGCGCCTCGTCTCGGTCAATGCAGAAGCCTGAAATTTTAATCTCGCTGGAATGTTTTCAAAAAGCGATTTAACTTTGATGGTGGTTCCCTGCGACCGACTGACGATTGAACTGGTTGTTTTTTGACCAAACTTAAAAATTGCTTGACAACCAAGCTGTTTATCCTTCTGGCGGGTGGATATGTGTAATTCACTTACCTGACAAATCGCATACAATGCTTCCCCTCTAAATCCATAAGTCGAAATTGCCGAAAGATCTTCCAGTGAGGTAATTTTTGAAGTCGCAAACCTACAAACGGCCAAATCAATGTCATTCGATGGAATACCTTCGCCGTCGTCCGAGATGGTTATTTCTTCAAAACCCCCTCTGATAATGCTTACCGAAATTTCTCCGGCCCCTGCGTCGATGCTGTTTTCAACGCATTCTTTGACAACTGACAAAGGTCTTTCTATGACCTCACCTGCAGCGATTTTCGCCGCAAGCTCGGGATGCAAGATTTTTATTGAGGGCATTTATTTTAGAATAGCTTTTACAAAGACCCTTCTCTTTCGATACGAATTGAGCCCAGACCTTACCAAAAAAGAAAGGGGCTTTGTTATGTCCGCTCTCATTATTTGTTCTGAAAGTTCCTGAGCGTCCTTAACGGGCTGCCCATCAAATTCGATGATGTAATCAGCTTCCTCCGGTTCCAACACTATTTCAATACCGTCTCTCAAACGCCTTATCTGCTCTAGGGGATTTAAACCAGCTTCGTCTGCGGGCGAGCCCGGAAGAACACGTCTTACTGCAACACCCCATTTTGTATTTTGTAACACCCAGCCTATGAATGGTTTCCTAACTCTCCCGAACCTCAACAAATCAGGTACAACACGTTTAACATCGTCTATTGGAACAGCAAATGATATGCCTCCAAACATTCCCGTTTTCGACAAAATTTGAGTGTTTATTCCTACAACTAAGCCGGTTAAATCGAAAAGAGGACCTCCGCTACTACCCGGATTTATGGCCGCGTCGGTTTGTATCATGGAGACTAGACCATTTCTTGTTCTAACTACACGATTTACTGCAGAAACTATTCCACTTGTCATTGTCCAGTCTAACCCAAATGGGTTGCCAATTGCGATTACCTTCCTGCCAACTTTTAGTGAACTTGATGTGCCCAGTGCAACCTCTGTCAGTTCCTTGTCTGGAAGTCTGGCAAGCTTGAGAACCGCGACATCCAATTGTTCATCCTTTCCAACTAAACTAGCAGGTATCTTCTCGCCTCCTTGAAGCGTCACAATTATACGTGAGTCAGGACTGATAATTACGTGAGAATTAGTCAATATTAAACCCCTTTTTGCGTCAAATATAAACCCACTGCCAATACCCTGAGTTGGCTGAGGATCAAAAAAAAATTCAAATGGGTCAAGGTCAAGCTTCACAGTGTTAATAAAAACAACAGATGGCGACCACTTTTCAAAAATTGCCATCATTTTTTCTTCTTCCGACTGGCCCAAGATAATAAGAGCAAAAAACAAAACCAAGATTCTGTTTAACATTAGTCAATTATTTTCCCAATTTTTGGCGCATTTTGCAGTATTTTTACCAAACAGCGAAATCCGAAGAGATAAATTACATCTCACACAACCTCTCGCATTAATCACTTCAGCCATCTGCGGAAAACACCATGTTGTAAAAAAAAAATTTATTTTGAGCTTGTCTATAGTTACGGATTTAACTATAGAAAGTGTAAAAATTCTGTCACATCAAAGCTTACCTCTTTTTCGACTGGCCAAATGAGCTTTTGTTCTTTACACTTTTTACCTGTGATTACTAGCGTAAATGTTGGAAAGATAACCCGCAACGCAACAAGCTGAAGGGGGTTAAATAAGTCATGACGACAAACAGGTCCCTTGGGATAAAGAGGTGTACACCGTAGTTATTGAAACTAATCAGGAGCCGACTGTAGCACACAAAGCATAAAACAAATTATGAATGACTCAGCTAACCATTGATTGAACCACATATCAGGGCTTAACCCTGTGGCGAAAAAATGCTAACTTGGCTGACATAGCCGTATCGACTAAGATACATCCTACTTTTTAAGTTGCCTTGGTAGTAATTTTAACAAAGATAGGTGGTAAAATCGGTTTAATATTTTCGTGAGTTATGTTGACTAAGTTTGTAAGCTGCTAAATAATGTAATCTGTTGGGAGGTAAATTATGTTACATTACACGCAAAACCAAAGATTAAGTGAACTAAACTCGAACGAATTAGTGGAAGCTCTTAAGAGATCTCTCAGGCGGGGGGATATTGATAACTTCGTTTCCGTGTGTAAGGTCCTAAGGCAAAAATCGGCAAACGACCCTAGCTTATCGAGGATTTCAGAAAACCTGCCTCAAATGTTTTTAAAAGCAGCTAAAAACTTCCTGTCGCGTGAACAAAGGTCAATAACAAAGGACATAGCCAGAGGTCGTTTGAATTGGGTATCCTACACAATTGGTAGACTAGAGCAAATTATTCTGGATTTAACTTTGTCAACATTAAAAGCAGCTGAAAAGGCTGAAGTTCAAGTTGACCGCCAATTGAATCAAATTTTGCAATCCTTTCCTGAAAACTTTTTAAAAAGCGTATTGCCAGCATTAATTAACCGGATAGAGCGTTGGATCCATCAAAAGGGAGCTAAGGAACCTGAGGTATACGATGATGAACTCAGTTTGATTGAAGATATTACGATAACCTATCAAAAAGCTTGTGAAAAAGCGGGATTTCCTCTCTCTGACCAAGAGATTGAAAAACTAGATAGGCTTTTAAAGTCAGCATATCTCAAAGCCTCCAGAGACCTGCTGGCGAAGGCAAAAGAGTTCGCTGAGGAAGGAGATGAGTGGATGTTTAATAACACCGTTGAAAACGCCGTGGCGTATGCCGATGTAGCAGGTTCACCCCTAAAGGATGAGGAGTGGGAAAGAATTAGGTATCTGGAAAAACTCGTCGCACTGAGAGCGCGACAAGAAGCAAAAAAATATCAATAATCAAACCTATGGGCAAAGTTGGATTTTGATCCTTGAGTTTTCTAAACGCGCTTTAGCGTAGGTTTTCGAAAAAAAAAGACTTGATGCTTAAGAACAGTTTCCGAATTTTAAACAACTTTTTTCAGTTCAGCGCAAATATTAACGATTTCTATTCATTCCTCTTCCC
>JANWWW010000077.1 GCA_025055295.1 Deltaproteobacteria bacterium
ACAGTCATATCAGTTATATTCTAGATAAAAAAGTAATAAAAAAAAGCTTTAACCCAAAGCAAATAAGGTTGCTTAAGTAACTAAGACCTTGGACAATCAATGCTTCATCTGTTATTTCGAAAAACGTGGCTTACTCAAAAAATCCAAGAGGTGCTTAAAGCAATTTTTTAAAAAGTGTTTTAACTTTTTACCTGTTTTGGATCCAAACTCCATAAAAAGACTCTTTGACTAGCTTCAAAGGTCTTGTTTTCAACAATTCCAACTCTAGCTATCTAACGCTTGGGACAAAGTTATTATCACTGACTTTGTTCAGAAGTCATAATACCTTTAAAGTGAGTTGCCACCGTCATTGCAAGGCCAAACAAAATCAGTGTCATGAAACCAAACAACAGCACACCAACGATTAAAACCCCTTTGATTGGAAGTTTCTTGATTTTTTCCTCTATCTTAATTTGTCTGTGGTGATTGACTGAATTTGCTATCTCCATTAGTTGTTTGGAAATCTCCCCTCCGTGCTTATAAACTTGTCCAAGCGCCAGAAAAGCATGTTTTAATTCAACATTTCCTGACATTTTACCGATTTCCAACAGAGCTTCGTCAAAAGGTATCCCTTGCCTGCTCATTTGAACCGCAAGCTTGAGGAGTTCAGTTACCGCATTATTTGTTTGTCTGTCATCCGCGAGATCGAGCACCAATTGAATGCATGGTCCTATGTCCAAACCGCTTGCAACACCGATTGCCAATTGCTCTATAACAATTGGAAGGTAAAAAGAAATTTCTTCTTGACGCTCTTTCGCTTTTCTTCTCAAGTAAACTCGCGGATATAAAAAACCAAGGATAGCTCCCAGTATACCAAAAATATTGCCGACCGAATTCCCCGCTAAATAAAACCCAAATGAAAATAAACTGGCAAAACCGACAACAGGACTTAACACTCCGATCAGATAAAATTTTTTAAGTTCAGCGCTTGAAACGATGCCGGCTTTAAATAGAAGCTCTTTATGAGAAAGTTTTTTTGATTTTTTTTCTGTTTTTTTTACGTTCGAGCTCAAAGGAGTGCTGGTTCTAACAGGTTGCGCTTTCGACACGAAGGTCCTATTGAAAGCTGCGGTTTTTGGCTTGGACTCGACGTAATTGTATGCCAACAGCAACCCGACTAGTAGCAATAATAAAACTCCCGCCCAAATAATCATAACCGTATTTTCACTATCTTTTGAAACATCAGCAAGGCAACTATGCTAACCACTATGACAAAGTGGAAGAGAGTTCTTCCAAATCCTTCGCTTATTGCTTGTCTAAATTCGTCCATTACGAAAAAAAGCAGACCAATGCCAAACGCAAAAGCGCCAAAAACAACCCACATAGACATTTTTGCCTGAGCGACGGATGCCTTGGCTTCCATTTTAAAGGCAAGGCGCTTTCTTACAAGAGCGGCAAGCCTTTCAAGAGAATCGGCAAAACTACCACCAAATTTTTTACCGACAAGAAGAATTTGCACAAAAGTCTCAATTGTGGGCGAGTAAACAGTGTCCCCGAACCTCGATAAAGCTCTTTCCTCATCCATTCCGTTTCTTAGGGCTTCGATAAGGGATTCTACCTCCAGCCTAACAGGGCTATTTTCCTCAAGCGCTTTTCCGGCATTTTCCATTGCAATTATGGGGGTCATTCCAGTTTTCAAAAGACTCACTAAACTCATAATGAACTGTCCAAACTCCACTTCAAAGGTTTTTGCCCTTCTTTCAACTAGGAAGTTCAGTATACCTCTGCAAATTATTGGTCCCGAGAAGAGCGATAGAATCACAAAGGGCATGGTCAGCCACAGGTAGCTAAAACACACAAAACCTAAACTTACTGAAATTTCAATTAGGTGAAATACGCTCCTAGAGATTTTCCAACCCGCGCAGTAAAGCTTTTTTTCAAGATCCCTGGCAAAATCAGTTTTTTCACGAGAGAGACCTCCTTCGATAAATTCAAGAACTGTGGAGTCAGTATTGTTTATTTGTAATTTTTTTCTCTGAATTTCCCTGTAATTAACTGAGGCTTTTGAGCTGATTTTTTCCTGATTGATTTTATACCTGTAATAAGCGTATCCCGTTAGCGACACAAATGTGACTATTGTTAGCAACCATCCAAACATGACTACGTGACAGTTACAGGGTTAAACACCCCTGTTTTAGGGTTTGTGGTAAATGTTATCTCGTTGGGCCAATCTCCTAAGAAAATTCCATCCTTCGCCAATTGATGGTCAAAATTGCTGGTCCACGATTCCACCCGCCATACTGGTTTTTCTCCATGTTGCACGAGCTTAAACATAGGTCTTACTTGGATTTGACCCTCAACGAAATGGCCCACCTCTATGATTTCTCCAATCCTAATTTTTCCAGACCCTTTTTCACGAAAAAGCCAAACAATGGCATCTACCGCTAAAGCTATTTGTTGCCTTAATATATCAAGTGAAACGTTCTTTTGGGCGCGTCCTAAGAGGCTCTCAAGCCGGACAAGAGTTTCACGCGCGTTTCTTGCGTGAACAGTTGTCATTCCCACATGTCCTGTCTGAGCGGCTTCCAGAAATGCTTCCGCGGCCTGTGGTGTTCTCATTTCCCCTAAAACTATCCTTGTTGGTGTCATACGGAGAGAGGTTTTTATGTGTTCCTGAAGAGTAACTTCGCCCTGCCCTTCTATGTTTGCAGGTCTTGACACAAGCGATCTAAAAAAAGGATGTTGAAAGTTAACTTCGGGCGTATCTTCTACTGCGACTATGCTTTCTTCCGGGCCAAATTGAGTTCCCAGCGCTCTCAAAAGTGTCGTTTTACCCGTTCCAGTTTCTCCAGCTACAATAATCGTTGCTTCTCTACTGCGAACAAGCGAAGCCAAGTAATAAACGATTAAGGGGGGGGCTACGCGATAGTTTAACAGTGTTTCAAGGTTAACAGACGAAATTCTAGGCACTCGTATAGCCAAAAGAGGCCCTCTGCTTCCACATACACTTTCATGAATGGCGCAAATTCGGATGCCGTTTGGAAAAGCCGCGTCAACCGTGTGTTGTTGAGTCGAAAGACTTTTGCCAAGCCTCAAAAGCAGTCTGTCAAGAAAAGCTACATAGGCTTGATGGTTCGGCCATTGAAGTCCGGTTAGTTCGGATACCTTGCCGCGTTGAATAACAACTGTTTTATAGTCATAAACATGAATGTCTGTTACTTCTTTGTTTTCGATGAGTGGTTGAAGAACACCCCAGCCTAAAAGATCTCTTTGCAGTAAAACTATAATCTGTGCTTTTTCAAGGTCATCTAGAGTCTCTCCCCTTTTTTTTAAAACTTTGTCTATTGCGCTGGAAATTAAAGCGTCTGGGATTGTACCTGAAACAGCGGTAGAGTCTATTCCGAGTTCTTTTCGAGCTTCTCTCATGATAGTCAGACCTAAGGGACTTAAAGGCCTCGACGTTGAAGATAATGAGGTCCCAGTTGGTATATCCGAAGTGATGGTTCCAGCTGAAGCTGTGGCGGTAGCCGGTCCTACCGTCGTAGTTGATGTTGTTCCACTTTGCGTTGAAACTGTGGCTCTTGAAGAGAAAAGGTTGAAAAGTTTTGTCTTTTGATCAGACATTGTTGCTTCAATCGGCTTCCGGGAGAATTTTCTCCAGTATAAATTTTAACATACGGAATTTCGGAGGGTTCAGTATTTTTTTTTCTTTACACTAACTTTCTCAGTTTGACTCTTTGGGAACCAACTGACCGTCTACCAAGTAGTACTCTTCGTTTCCTATTTTGACCAAACCCTCACCCCTCTCGATTTTATTCTCTTTTATTTGAGGTCTGCCAAGTAGATCGTCAACCGTGATTGCGGATTTCACACCGGTTGAAGAGAGGTCATTATCACCACGAAGCAACAGGCTTAAAGTCCCAGTTGTTGAAGCTAACTGAATTTTTGCGGCGTCTTGCGATGTTACAAGGAGTGTAACTGTGCTCGGAACAGTGGCAGAGCCTTGAGCGTTTGGATCTATCTGCCTTTCTGCTGAAAGAACCTTGGCGTTTTCAACAATAGTAGTAAGCCCTTGCTTGCCATTTATACTTGACACCCACAAAACGTCGACGTTGGCGCCCGGTCTGGCCCAACCCTCTACTGAACTAGTTTCGTTAACTCGAATAGTTACCGCGCGATATCCCTCGGGGATGTTTGCAGTTATAAGATTTGTGGGTTTTACATCTATCAGATGTTCCGAATTTACCATCATTCCCATGGCCAGAGGAACTCGTGCAAATTTGTTTTGAATTTCTTCTGGTTTTAATATAGTGCCTTGAGGTACAGTCGAAGCCGCCCTTTTTTCAAATCGAAATAGAGCTGTTGTTAGTTGTTCTCCCACCTGAATATCTCTTATAGGGACAAGAACAGAAACAAATTCCTCGACCGGCTCAACTTGTACAACGGGCGTGCTTTTTGACTCTCGAGCGAAACCAACAACGATCAAGATGAAAGCGCACACAATGAAAATAATACTTACCAACCACACCTTTGCCTTAGGTTGGCTCGGTTTGACTTTTGTCCCAAAAGTAGCTTTTGAAATCTGCATGATATTCCCTACCTTTATTTATCGGTGATAATTTTTATTTCTTTAAAAAAACCGTTATGATTCAATTATTTAACACAACACGAAGGTGGCGCTAAAAAATTTACTTAACGAGTACTATGTATAAGCTGACCCCGATGCTTGAAGAATATTTAAAGTTTAAGAATCAATACCCGGAGTTTGTGATTTTTTATCAAGTAGGCGATTTTTACGAGGTTTTTTTTGACGATGCGAAAATTGTCTCGAACGTATTACAAATTGCATTAACTTCAAGAGACAAAGATGACTCGAATGCTGTTCCGATGTGTGGAGTGCCAGTCAGTAGTGTTGAGAATTATCTAACTAAATTGTTGGATAGAGGTTTCTCGGTGGTTGTTATCTCTCAGCGGAAAGACGAGGGAAGCACCATATCCCGTTTTGTTGATCTTGTTCTAACTCCGGGTATAAGGATTGACCTTGCTTCTGACGCTAAAGACTACTTCATTGCATTATCAACATTTTACGAAAACGCCTATGAAACCTGCCTACTCAATCTCCAGACTAAGCACGCAAGAGTCTATCGGTTTCCCCGACCTGTAGACCTTATTTCGCTTGTTTCAGCTTTCGAAGTTAAAGAATTTATCGTAGACAAAATAACAAGTTTGGAACTGCATAATTATACGCAAAGTCTTGGATTTAAGCTGACAGTTACTCCCTACTCGGGTCCCGCCTATGATGTACTCAAAAGATATCTTAGCAGAGTAAATCCGGCTCTTGCTGAGTTTGAGCTTGAAATTGTGGAGGAAGATTGCTCGTTCTTCTTCAACGCTAGCGCCTTTAATGGCTTAAATATCCTAAGTCCGAATGAAGGGGATCCAAGTCTGTTTACTTTTTTTAACAGATGTGTAACGCCCATGGGAACAACCGAGTTGCGCAAGAGATTTTTTACTCCTTTTAAAGACGCCGGGTCAGTTCGCGATTCACACGAAAGTATTCAGATGATCATTAACGCGTTTACAAATTATATTAGCATAAGAGGTTTACTTGAGACGGGATGTAACCTCTCAAAAATCGCGGTAAGGGCTGAACTGGCTAAACTAAACTTTCATGAGGCAAAGCATTTAAAAATTTTCCTGCTAAACATATTGAAGGTTACTGATCTAGACTTAGGAAATTATGAAGTTGGCCCCCTTAAAAAATTGAAACAAGAGAGGGCAATTATTAGGCGAATTTTGGAAAATCTGGCACCAATTAATGAAAAATCCTCAGGGGGTCTAGACGATTTAAACTGTTTTTTAGCTGGCTATTTCAGCGAATTCGATGAGCTGGTCTGTTTAAAAACGCAAATTTCGTCAACACTGTCAGCTCTTGAGCAGAGTGAGCGACAGAGGACTGGTATCCCTACTTTAAAATTAAAAATAACCCAAAACTTTGGAATCCTGTACGAGGTAACCAACAGCTATAAAAATTTGGTGCCAGACTATTTCATCAGGCGGCAAACATTAGTTAACTGCGAAAGGTACACTACCCCCGAATTAATTAGCCTAGAGGAGAAAATTAAAAATTTGGATGATGAGTTAACCCGTGTTACAGGTAAAATCTGGGAGGAGATCAAATCTTTTATTAATCAGGCCTCCGAAGCTCTTTTCAGGTTATCAAAAATCATCGGTGAATTGGATTTACTGATAACATTTGCTATAATTGCCCGAGATGAAAATTTCGTAAAGCCTGTTCTTGTCGATAAGCCACACATAAATATCTCACAGGGGTTTCATCCGCTATTAAAAAAAACATTGCGCGAAAATTACCAGACTAACGATTTTTTACTTGATGATGAAAATCGTTATTTTGTTTTGACAGGACCTAATATGGGAGGCAAATCGTCCTTTCTGAGGCAGCTGGGAGTAACGGTGTTCATAAATCAAATCGGATCTTATGTGCCGGCTAATAAGGCAACTCTTGGTATTTTTAATCAGGTGCTTACCCGTATTGGCTCTGAAGACTTTATTTTGAAGGGATTGTCAACTTTTATGTGTGAGTGTCTCGATGTCTCCGAAATACTTAGTAGAGCGGACGAGATGTCTCTCGTTTTGATTGACGAGCTTGGACGGGGCACAAATTCTGAAGAAGGATTTGCTTTTTGCGCGGCTGTTTTAAACTACTTAAAGCAAAAAAGAGTTCCCTTTTTGCTTGCCACACATTTCCATCAGCTTAATGGTGTAGTTCCTGAGGTAAATTTTATACAAACTGAAGTATTAGAGACTGTAACTGGACCCGTGTTTACTCACAGAATAAAATCGGGAATTTTAAATCACTCTTACTCGTGGTTTGTAGCGAGAATGGCAGGTATCCCAGACAATGTTGTCTTTGATGCCAAAAGACTCTTTAACGCAATAACAGTCAACGACCCGAATCCCGGCAA
>JANWWW010000078.1 GCA_025055295.1 Deltaproteobacteria bacterium
TCATGTTCTTTGGTTGTCTTAACATGTCAAAACCTTCAAATCTTCTTTGCGGATCATATTTTCTAATTGCCATATTAATTGAGATTATCTCAAAATTGTCGTATCACCTTGACCATTTTTTTTAAAATTTCTCTACTGAACTGAATTTATTAATCATTTTTCGACACGCCCATTTTTTCTCGTTGGTCTAAAGGAAGAGCGAAACCAAACAGCTAATTCACTTGAATCTTCTTAGCGGATTCTGCTTTCCGATGGCTGAGTGATTGCGAGTGTCGTACAAAAGAAGAAGTTCCGAACTTATCTTCAAAAATTTTTTCAGATGTCTTGATTTCCCGACTATTTTTTGGCAAGCTCTTCCTGTCTTTTTTTAAGATTTTCTCAGAAAGTTTAGACCAAATTTTTTTACATGATTGAAGATTATTTGATTTATAACTCAACTGCAATCTAATAAGTTTTAAAATTGAAACGCAGTCCACTACGCAATAATGGATTGTACTAATAATAAAATAAGTTATAGGCTTGACTGAACACCTAATTAATAGTATCATCCTAATATGTATCTCGCACAGAACAAGAAAAATAGAGAAGATTTTTTGCGAGATAAATTCATACGAGCCTTGCTGCATGCAGGGAGCTTAGATGACACCGCTAGACAACTTGCAGTAACTCGATGTGAGCAACTTATTGACCTGATTGAGGAGATGCAACTAAGTTGTGAGGCAAAACAGGGGTTGGCCCAGGCTCGAAATGATCAGTTGCTTAAACTGTTTGCGACGGAATTGTTTGATAACGCGTATAAGCTGTTAAGTTTTTATAAACTTGCTCGGGGCGCTGATTTGTCATTACCAAGAGGGTTTTGGCAGTGGCTCTCTTCAAACTCATCCATCCAAGACCTTTATTTGAACTACATCGAGAGACTAATTCCAGTCTTACCTGATAACTCTTCAGTGGAACAACTTGTCGAAATATTTCTGCACCTTTGCGAACTGAACGCTCACGTCGACAACCCCGACTTAATCGAGAAAGTTTTTAAGTCATTGGAGTCAAGAACTCTTACCGTCAACGCTGTTCACACGCTTATGTTTCAGATCCAGCCTATTATAAGCAACAGGTACAGAATTTTAAATTGTGTCGATGAGAAATCGTACTGGTCGACTTGGACAAGGATAGACGATCGTACCCCATCAGATCAGATCTCCCTTATTCTCGATGTTTGTTCGGACCTTGTAGCCAAGGGCCTAAATTATGCGTTGGTTGAATCACTCATTTCAATAGACCATCATTGGAGAGGTTTAGAGCAACTGGCCATTTCAACTAAGAAAAAAGAGCAGCAAATAGTATTTGATGAGTTGACTTCAATCCTAGTTGAGCACTCAGAACATTTTAAATCCGACATTAATTCGAAACAGCTTTTCCCAAGATTTATGGCTTCCCTACTTTTAAATCCTCGACTCAGTCGCGAACCAAAAGCTCTTCGACGCGTTCTATCGGATGCAGTTAAAGACGCATTGAACAGAAAACTCCCTGAGGCTGACTTGCCTCACTTCCTAATAACTTTTACGACATTGTGCACAGGAAGCACCAATCAGGAAAACTCAACGTTAGTATTAGAACTACTATCGAAAATGGGCGTGTGGAGGGTAATCGGGGCTGTTCAAGAGCACGGATTTCAGAGCTCAGTACACAAGCTTTTCAATGATCTTAGTATCCTTGTCCTGTTTTTTTGCAAAAGTCGTCACTTGAATTTTTTCGAGACCAAAGAGCGACTGTTGTGTGCACTTTCGGACTCTAGCATACGGTGGGCACTGTTGCGGGTTGCAGCGGCACTGGCAGATCTTCAAATTGATCCGTTCCGAAGTGAAATACCCCTTTTTCCTCGCAACATAGTAGTTTTCCAAGATCCTCATGAAGAGGAGATCATCAAGGTTGTTTTGAGACAATTTATTGAGTATTTGGAAGAACAATCTTGCTCAACATCTAGATTGTTTGGGAATTTGTCTGACGTGGCCTTTTCGCTCCGTTTGCTGGGGCAACTCGGGTTATCCAAAACTGAGCTCGCGGTTTCGCTTAAAATTTTACATCCCAGTTCGGCCATGAGAGAAGTGCAACCACAATCTAGAAATTGGGTAAAATTGGTAAGCGATGTTGCGACTCGTCTCTTGCGACAAAATCCGAAATTAGCAACACTCATCTACGAAGACAATCACCTGTCGGAGCTTTTTCACTTGGCTTTAGCTGGAGTTTGTGAAAATATAAAAGGCTCAGATTTTTTCCGTGAATTTGTAAGCGGGCTGCCAAGTGCAAAGAGGAATGAGAGGTTAGTAGAGAGATATTTAAACGAGCTTGAGGATATCGGTTTTTTTGAATGCTTTTACAAGTCTGTGTCTTCGATTTTTTTACAATCAGCCGAGCTAGCTACAACGGACAGTGAATTAACCAACGAATCAAAAATTTTACGTGAGGTAAAATTAAGACTTTCTTGTTTACTTGCAGGGATTATTGCTGCTACCGAGGTTCAGGATGCTGGCAGGCGTGCGCATCTTAAACCGTTTTTTAAATTTTTGATTAACAATGTTTGTAAGCAACCGGAGTATGAAGGTGTTTATCCGTACGTAGTGGGCATCGCAAATCATCTGGCAGTACTTTCATCAAGTGACAGTAACTTCGGCTCGAATTTTGCGGTAATTTTGGAAAAACTCGAGCAAATTTTTCTTCACGCGTACGAAACAAAAGCCAATCCTGAGCAAGTAAGTGGTATACTTTCTCATCTTGTAGAGTACTTTGAGATTTTTAGAACGTATGATAGGGACCACGCATGGGTTTCCTTGGATATTAAAAGAGTTTTGAATGGAATAGATAAATTTACGAAAGCCCTCTTTGAACCCGAAGGTTTTGTACTTAAGCCGGTATTTACAAGTCCTGCAGAGGTCTATCTTGCTGCTCTTAGTTGCGGTGCAAGATTTAGCCCGGATTTTGATTTGAGGAAACTCCAGTCGATACTTGAAGCTTATCCAGTTGAAGGACTTACCCCGTTATTTTGCGCTGAGGAAACATTTGAGTGTTTCGATTTAGGACTGAATCCCATGGTTAAAACAATGAACATAGGATCAAATGATTTAAGTCAAATAGAAAAATATTTAAATCCTGGTGGTTTTGAAGAGGCTAATAAGAGGTATCAAATGTGGATGGATCGCATAGGTGGGCTAATTCCTTTTCCGCAACTATTTGATAAATTAATCAAAGATGTTTCGACTTCGGACAGTGAAAAAGCCGGTGTGATTACTGTATACAACCAAAACTTGGAGCAAAATCTATCAGAGCAAGAAGTAAGAATTATCGTAGCTGCCTTGTTGCGATATTTCAATGAAAAAATACCCCATTTGAGTAGTGATCTTTACCATGACAGAAGCATTGAAGCTGAGCAGAAAATTTACTCATACCTGTCCTCAGCTGATCAAGTGGTGAGCCATTCCTTGGAGCTACTGGAACTGCATAGAAAGTTGATACCTGGTGAGCCTTCTCCTTTATTTGAAACGATATGTGAAACTTTACACTCGTTGTCCAATCACATACAAATGCAGTTAAGAAAGTGTAAAACTCGAGTTAATCCATCCTCAAAGATTGAGTTTCGATTAATCCCGCGGAAAGACCCCATAGATTGTTGGTATGGTTTCTTGGGAGATTGTTGTATTACCGATTATTATGGGAATGAGCTCAATAGATCTGATTTTCAACCTATTCGAATAGTTGATTGTAGGGGGTACATAGTGGGCTACGTATATGTTGTTATGGCTGAGGTAGAAGGGCGATTATCTTTGGTAGTTGCGGGAATTGAGCCTAATTTTCATGTAAAACAGAGACTAGAACCCTACTCATTTGTCGAGGGGTTATTTGGCGCTTTGGTGAGACTTGTTAAAAGAATTAAGGTTGGCGGTAGACCGGTTGAAGGCGTATACGTTAACGCAGGATTTTATGGTTTGAGGGACGATGGTAGAATTTCGCAACTGTCGGAAATAAGAGATGCTATTCGAAAAATTGGAAATCAGCATTTGAAAGAACTATCTTCTCCGGTCTGGTTTCCAAAAGAATATTCGACACCAATAAAATATGTTTATGATATTTCTGATCTAAACTAATCCTTAGTTAAGTCGGCAAATAAAACTGAATTAACCATAAATTTTGGAAATAATTTTTTTTTGGTGAGCTCAGAAATCATGTTTTGCTAACAAGCTCCAATTAATGCAAATAGGGTAAAAGCAAAAGAAAGGTTACAGGTGCCGAAACAGTTAAATCTAATTTGCAGAGCCAATTCTTCGTCTGAAGTGAAGATGGAGTCTTTGGAGCTTAAAGCTAAGTGGAATATCAATTATCTTGGATCTAATAAAACTTTAGGATAGACACTAAGGGGCCATGCCATTTTTTCCAAAGTATCCGTTTGAACTTGCAGAATTTGAAATGCAAGAATGCTATCGAGATTATCAAGATTAAGCTACGGAGAGAGAGATTGTTATGAGCTTTTAGAGAGCGAAGCCGTCTTAGTTACCTTTAAGTGTTTACTTAGGTCGTGTAAAGATTATGTGGCGGGGAGCAGTGTTCATAACCATAACTCTGCAAAAAAAGATTTCAAATTTTGTTTTATAAACACGAGCTGAGTACAAAAGAGTTCATTAATTTAGAAGTGCAACCCTTGAACAGTTTTTTGTAGAGTGCGTTCAAAAGGTCTCTTGTTACTGCAAGATATATTTTCGAGTTTGCCCCGCGCGTTGAATAACTATTTTAGAGATTCTATGTCGGTCTCACTTTGAAACTCTTTTCTTACGTAGAACCGCCTGAAGTAATCGATCAACCAAACCAGAACCTTTCAGGCCCTCAGACCTCCCCTCGTCGGCTTTGACTAGGACAAATATTCTCTTTTAAATGAGCTAAAAACGTTTAAAAATAGTCAGTGTCAAACAAGACGCGGGAAATTTGAAGAATTTATGAATTGGGTACCGTAAATTATTAAAAACTTTTATTAAAAAAGTTGGAGTTTTTTGAATAGTCTACGAATCATCATGTAGAACGTAACTTCTTGTTAAGCCATATATGTACTGATATCATTTTTCACCTCTTAGGTAAGGGTCGTGGTTCTGTTTTCGAGAACCATCGACACGTAGTATCAAACTAATCAGCAGTAGGCAAAGATCCCTACTGGACAAAATTTTACTTTTCCTGACTAGAAAGTTTACTCATTAGAGTAATCTGTTTTTTAAAGCTGTGTTGTAAAAAATTGGTTGATTGCCTAACCCGTGTTTAAGACTGTTTGGTTTCCGATTGCCAAAACTTTGTGTTGAAGCTTCCTAGACAGACCGCTACTTAACACAGTTTTTTGGGGCTTTTTGTCTATTTGTTATTGTAATTTAAATTTGATTTTAATCAATTATTTCGTTAAAGTTGCCCTTATATGAAAGTTAAGTTTCACAACCCCATCGTTGAATTGTCGGGGGATGAGATGGCTCAAGTTATGTGGGCTTGGATCAAGGATATTTTAATTCGACCCTATTTTGAGGGACCAATAATAACTTTTGACCTTTCTATCCAGAACCGTGACCGAACCGAAGATGGTGTTACGATCGAGGCAGCTGAAGCTATCAAAAATCATAAGGTGGGTGTCAAATGTGCCACAATCACGCCGGACGAACAAAGAGTACGAGAATTTAACTTAAAAAAAATGTGGCCAAGCCCAAATGGAACTATTAGGAATTACCTGAACGGAACTGTCTTTCGCGAACCGATAATCATAAACTCCATACCTCGTCTGGTCCCAAGTTGGAAAAAACCAATAGTAATCGCAAGACACGCCTATGGCGACCAGTATAAACCTTTTGAATTAAAGGTTGCCCGAGGAACAAGTATTAAAATTTCTGCAGGTTCTGAAGAAAAACCTGCTTTTCATTTTGATTCTGAGGGGGTTTTTTTGGCAATGCACAACAAGCTCGACTCAGTAGAGGGTTTTGCAAGAAGTGTTTTTAATTATGCATTAATGAGAGGGTATGATTGCTATCTTTCGACGAAAAACACGATACTCAAGATTTATGACGGCCTTTTTAAGGAAACCTTTGAAAACATTTTTGAAAGTGAATTCAAGGTGAAATTTGACGAGTTGAACCTAAAATACGAGCATAGACTCATTGATGACATGGTAGCAAGGGTTTTAAAAAGCGAGGGAGGATTTGTCTGGGCTTTAAAGAATTATGACGGAGACGTTCAAAGCGATATGGTGGCCCAAGGATTTGGTTCGTTAGGTTTGATGACCAGTGTTCTCTTGTCACCAGACGGACAAATTGTCGAAACTGAGGCAGCTCACGGCACAGTTACCAGACACTTTAGGTTATGGCAAAAAGGCGTTGCAGTATCAACGAATCCTATTGCAAGCATATTTGCATGGACACAAGGCTTCAAGTATCGAGGTTTGTTTGATAAGAACGATGAATTAATTAAATATGCCGATAAGCTCGAACAAGCCGTAATAATGACGGTAGAAACCGGATGTTACACCAGGGATTTAGCTGTTCTTATCGAAGGAGAGACCACGACCAATTTTGTGACAACCGAGGCGTTTCTTGAAAAGGTCCGGCAAAATTTCGAACAATCACTCAGTGAAAACTAAAAGTCCAGCCCTTTAGTAATCAAGTTGCAATTTATCCTATTAGTTATACCACGAGAGGCAGCTTGTCAAACCAACGCGGGACCTGTCAAATTTGTTGACTTCGTAAATAATTCTGTTTAAGTGTTCGAATTTGTTCTTGATTTACTTGAAAA
>JANWWW010000079.1 GCA_025055295.1 Deltaproteobacteria bacterium
AAAAGAGCTTATACGCTCCTAACATATTCCCGGCTAATGTAAAAAAGTACCTCGTATTCCCTAAGATAGACCAAAAAAATTTAAAGTTTATGAGTTTTTTTGATTATTTATCAAATAAAACTACAAAAATTTGATGCTACACCAATTTGAAAAGTTTAGCTAACAGGCAATATGCATCTCTTGACGACAACCTTCAGAGAGTGAACCGGGGGAAAACGAAACCTGTTTTCACATATTTTCATTCCCCACGAGACCTGGAATTTCCCAAGTATAAAACACCAAACCCTTCTAGAAGTTAGACTGTTAACTTTTCCCTAAACCAGCTCTTGTGAGGCTGTACTGATAACGTCAACTACCGTTTTACCTTTTGAATGTCGAAACTTAACTTGGCCATCCACCAAAGCGTAAATCGTGTAATCCTTTCCTAATCCTACATTTAACCCGGGCTTATATTTTGTGCCTCTTTGTCTTAAAATTATGTTGCCCTTCCTTACAAACTGCGATCCAAAAACTTTAAGGCCAAGCCTTTTGCTGTGACTATCTCTATTATTTTTTGTGCTCCCTCCCGCTTTTTTTGTTGCCATATTTTATACCTGAACCCCAACTACCTTAATTATATGATATTGCTGCCTGTGACCAATTTTCTTGTGATATCCTTTCCGTTTCTTAAACTTAAAGACCACAACTTTTTTACCCTTAACAGTTTTTTCAACCTTGAAAAGAGCCTGTGCTGATTGAATATAAGGAGTGCCTACCTTAATCGAATTGTCTGTAAGAATTGCTAGTACCTTATCGGTCTTGTAAACGCCATTATTGTCTGATGTGAATTTTTTCAACGAGAAACTTGGCACTTTGATTAGATCTCCTTCACCGACAATAAACTGTTTACCGGCAAGCTCAATGCACGCCCTCTGGCTAGACACAACGACATATTTTAATCAATCTTTTTTTTTATGTCAAAACTGAATGGTCGTTCATTCATAGGGTCATTTGGACTTGAAGTCTGATATAATATGATGGAGGGGATGACCCAGGTCAAGGTTCTCGTTGCGGAGGATGATACCGCAATCAGGGAAGGGACGGAAAAGTATTTGAGTAAACACGGTTATTTGGTAAAAGCAGTCAGTGACGGGGAAGAGTGCGTCAATTTGTTTGATCGCTTTTTCCCTCATGTTGTCATCCTAGACATAATGTTACCTTCTCTTGACGGTTATCAGGTTTGTAAAAAGATACGCGCAAAAGATGAAATTGTGGGTATCTTAATGCTCACAGCACGAAGCGAGGAAGTGGATAAAATTTTGGGCTTCGATTTTGGTGCCGATGACTATTTACCCAAACCGTTTTCTTTTCCAGAGCTTTTAGCAAGAGTTAAAGCCCTTGTCAGAAGAATCGTTAAAACAACCTCCCCTCTTAAGTATGAGTCTCCCGACTTTAAACTTATAATCGACTTCGGCTCGTATACAGCTTTCAAAGATAAAACGCCGATCACCTTAAGCCCGAAAGAGTTTAAGCTTTTGTACTACTTAATTAGTAACAAAAATCAGGTTATCACAAGATCTGAGCTTTTAGAAACAGTTTGGGGTTATTCAAACAGTGCCGTATCTACCCGTACTGTCGATAATCATGTGGCTCGATTAAGATTAAAGATTGAAGACGATCCAAATAACCCCAAACATCTAATAACGGTGCATGGAATTGGTTACAAGTTTGTAGAGTAACATTTTTTAGACAAACGTATTTTCTTTCAGAAATGATATCTACAAAACTACATCGAACGTGTACCTCAAAAAGATAACCTGAACAAGCGTGCTCTTTAGGACTTTTTTTTAAACCATAGGTAGTTTTGATTGCATTTAAGGGACACAGTGATTACTTATTAGTAAGTACTCAAACCTAACTAAAGCCGAGCCTGTAAGAGGTTAATTCAAAAAAAATTCAACAGACAAACAGAGCCCAACCTGGTAGCGCCAGCTTTACATGCCAGAACCCAAAGTTTCCACTATTTGTAACATTCAATTAAACATACAAACATATCGTCAAATAAATAAAATATATATGATGCAAATTAAAAAAGATATTGAAATATATTATAAGTAATACAAATAGCGAGTAGGTACACAGTGCATCACAGACACCAAAGTGTAGGCTTAGGTACGAAAAATCAAGATCTGGATTTCCGAAGATCAGCCCTACGTTTTCTAAACACTATTGAATTAAATGTCTGTGAAACCGTAAACCAGAGACTTCAATTTGGTTTTTTTAGCTGGTTAGCTGCCGAGGATGGTCCGATATCGATACTTTGGAGATTAGCAAGAGGAGAAAAATCGAATCTTGATTTGATCAAACACTCCTTCGAAAGCTTCGAAAAATGTTCGAGCCAGCTTAGAGGCATTCTCTTGGACTTGGGAAAAAATGATCTTACACCGAAGGAACGCTCAGAACTTATTGGAAGATTTGTGACCAACCTCGCAAATTACGGAGAAGCGCTAGTGGATTTAATTAGCAATCTTGAAACTTACAATTTATCGGGAGCCAACGGTGGAATAAAGTATTTTTCCGCATTCATGGACACTCTAGGCATTGCTTTAACTCCTTTGGGTGTCGGCCCCATATTGTCTCAAGTAGGCAAAATTGGTCTTAGGCAACTTACTAGAGAGCTGGCTGAGACATTTTCAAGGTTTACTGTAAGAGGGGTTGCAGGCAACCTTGCCAAATCTTTTTTAGGATCTTTGACTTTACTCGCGATATATCAAAACCATGAGCTAGCGAGCTTTAGAAGGGCACTAGAAAACATAACCAAAGATCCTTCTGGCTCATTAAGGCAAATGGCACAGGTGCTTGACAATTTAAGCAATAAAGTCCCGAGTGAACTCAAGCCTTATTACAAGAATGCATCGGAACAAATCAGAGAAATCATGGAGCAATTTGATAGTACGGGTAAGGTTTCGGGGGAGGAACTTGCTAATTGTATCACGCGTGCGACCGTTCTGGCTTTAATTGGAGTTGATTTAAAAAAAAGAGCCCCGACCACGTGGCAAAGAGGACTTGCAGCGAATGCGGACAAAAGACCTGAGACCCCGCAGGTTGATAAAGAACACAGAATGCCCAATAAAACCGCACATCACGAGAAAAAACCCGCCCGGGACAAAATGCCAGAGCAGGAAAAGAAAACGTTTGGCGAGCTTCGCGTGGAAGAACGTGAACGGCTAATCTTGAAGTACAAACAATTTGAGAAAGACATTGACAAAATCATCTCCTTGGCTCGTACCGACGCTGAAGCTGTTCTGATGATACGTCAGTTGGACGGCATTATTCACAAAATGAAAAATAAGGGGCGCTCAGATGCGGAAATTACAGAACTTTTAAAACAGTTACGAGATCATATTCGGGAGGCAAATGAGTTTTACGCAAAGTATCCCGATTTACGAAGGCAAGCCATCGAGAGAGGTTTACCAGTGGGAGGAATTTTCCCCTTTATTCCACCAGAAAGAACACCAAAAATAGTCGTGGGTAAACAAGGTATTAAAGACGCGTATGGGAATATTTCGGAATTGAATAACAGCGGTCATTTTACAAATTTGCCCGAGGGCTTTGAACACGCTAAGGGATCGGGAGTAAGACAGGAGTGGGATGTTCAGCCCGAAAGCGGGCTTGCGTGTAAGTTGGCCGTGTTGTCCTCAAAGGGCACTCATATAAACATACATCCGTTAGCGCCCAAAGGCTCAGTTGGTACTGACACTCTCGCAGCTATTCGGTTATGACAAAACGCGCGTTATTGGCAAAAGAACTCGGGTCAAACCTCACTAAAAGGTTTGTGATAAAATAAAAAATATGGCCTTAGTCATGGATTGAGCACAACCGATTTTTAACCAAGAGGCGATAAGTCATTTTTTCGAAAAGCCGGTTAGAGACTTATGGAACTCGGAGCAGGAAGCTTTAGTTTTTGAAATTCAGGTTACTTTAGATACAGATAACCAGAGAAGGGTATTCGAGGACATAATCCGCCAGCTAAAGATTAACGATAACGTATTGAGTTTAAAAATTCAAAAAGTTGATAAAGATGTAGAGATAAAAAAAATTCAAATTCTTCTAAAACACTCACTTTTGTTCGAAATTTCCAGAGATGAGTTTGTGTCAGCTTTGAATTCAGCGTATGAAGACGCCGAAAAAATGCTAAGCGATCTCTCTGAAACCGTAATCCGCCTCATTACGAACAATCTCTCTGACTTCTTGACAAAGCTGAAAGTTCAATCCGTGAGGAAAGGATTAGGTGAGTCTCTAATCTGTTACGTTAACGAGAAAGAAGATATATGGTTTGCTCTGTATTAGAGTCACTTTTAACAACTTGGTCTGGCCGAAGATTCAATTAATAGTAAGAATAATCGAAGACAGGGAACCAATCTCCATTTAAAGTCTGTTAGATAAATTTTTCGGAGCTGGGACGATTTACCGCCGTTTTCTATATAGCTGATTTATCAGAGGTTCTGCGTCACAAAAATCTTCAGGTAGGATTTTGGGGCTAAAAAGTTCAAATAAGTTGATCATGACATGAAATGATTTTAGGTTTTACGTATTGAATTTGCTTTTAGTAATCACTTGCAAACAGCATTCAATTAACTTAGGTTACAAAAAAAACGCTCAAAAATTTAATGAAAAATTCTGCTGGGCGTACGCACTAGTATTCAGCCACCGTGAAACTAGGTCACATTGATGCACAAAAAGGACCATTTTAATTTGTGATTTTAGGAAAATTTCCATTTAATTCAAAACATCTGTCGTATACGTGCGACTTCTAACCTTATTGCCCGTGACTATGATCTTCGTTTTAACTTTTCAAGAAAATGCTTTATCCTGCGCCGGAGTGATATCCTAAGAGGTTGTTGGTTTGTGGTAAATTTCACCTCCTCTTCAATTGATCGCATAACCCCTTCTTTAAGTTCCAGCTCCGCATAGTCTGAAATCGGTTGCATGTGAGCGTTTTTTGCCTCAACAAGGGTTGCGTAGATGGTTGCCAGAATACTAGTTATGATTGAATTTTGGGCCAGTTGAATTTCGTTGTTTCGCTTAAGCAGGTTAAGAGCGTGTAGTCCCATAAGCCGCAAAGAGTAGAAAAGGTCCTTTAGAAACTCGCATTGGCTATGATTTAGATCGCAGTAGAACCTGAGATTATTCAATTTATCAATCTCACTATTGCAAAAATTAAAAGTCTCGTTTAGTGATACAATCTTTTCTTGGAGAGCAACATAAATAAGACTTAAATCCAAACAAACGTCATCGGTTTCAATACTTACGCTTTGCTCCTCTCCAAGCTCTGGCAACTGCTCGAGATAGAACAGCAAATCATTCAGCCTTCGTCGAAAAATTTGCCTATGCTGTCTAAATTCCTCATAGGAAATCCTTTTTCCGCTACTTGAAACCTCGCTGAGGTAAGTTGAGAGTTCGAGGGCACTCTGTTGAGCAATCAAAACAAGACCTAACGCGTATTCAAGCGTCGAGTCTCCGTTTGTGGCTTGGCTAATGTAACGTGTAAGATTATGAGTAATAATACCTAAGACCTCTTTAACACGATTAACGGACTCTCTTACCGTTTGAATCTGCTCTCTGATCTGCCTTTGTTTGCTTTTGTCACTTGACGCTGTTTTTAAAACAAACAGGCTAAAATTTCTAACTTCTTGAGCAGTATCCTCTAAAGAATTGAGTGTTCTATCTAAGAATTTGGCTAAAGTTTTTTTTATAGTATTTTTTAACAATAAAATATGGTCAGGCGGCTCTTCCCTAGAGCTACTGAGACATTCGAAACAATACTCGACTAAACAGTTGTAAGCATCGCACAACGCTTCAATTACTTTGAATTGTGGATAAACAAACTCTTCAAGAAACGGAGTGCTCTCAAGAGGCTCGTTACTGTGGAAGAAGCCCCTTTTTAAATTCAAAAGGCTGGTTTTATAATACTCAATAGGTCTTCGAGTAATGTCATAAATATCGAAAAGAAATTTTCCTAGCCAGTGCTCTAGACTTTTTGTGAGATCCTCAGAGTAATATTTTCTCGAAATTGCCGGATTTCCAACGACTTCCATAAGCAAAGCCAACGTGATTTCAAAATATCGGTCAATTATGTTTTTCAGTTGGAGATATTTTTCCCAAGGGGCTGAGCCCGGGATAAAACCCAGCCATGCATCGTTAAAATTAACAGTTGCAACATTTGTAACAACACTCATCACCTCATCAAAACGCTTGATCAGATTGCTAGAACTTGACACGAGCGATCTTAATTCCAAAATTGTCGAGTGAGTTGGCATAGACACAGAGCAACCTAAGCAATCTACTAGATCGTGGTTTTGATCGTTGAACCAGCTTTCGACTAAACTTCTTGAATGCTCGTATTGTAACATAAGTTTTATTTGATATTATACGTTTTTCATGCGTAGATAAAAAGCCTTGGCGAGGTAATATAGTTGATAAATGGTTACATACACCTTTTGAAGAGTAGAATGAGCTTTTTTTCTTATGACACGACAGGATCTACTTATAAACTCAGCCTTCTACCTAATTTGCCAAAAAGCCGACAACACCATTGTCTCAAAAAATTTAATTTTTCACTGAACTCTTTTTAAAACC
>JANWWW010000007.1 GCA_025055295.1 Deltaproteobacteria bacterium
GGTAAGTAAGGGCAAGAAGGACAAAAATACCAGCCGTGTTTGCCTTAAGAATATTCCAGAAAAGCTTTGGCAAAGATGTGAACCGCTGACTATGGTACAAACTAAAATTTTTGTACGCCAAGCCCCACACAACGCACACAAGCAGTATATGATTGAGGTAAAGGCTTGGGTCTGGAATGCCCTTTGAAACAGAAAATAAGCCGGAGAAGAACCTAAACCAGTAAGCAAATAGCCAAGCCAAAGTGACAACACACAAATCGAAAATCAGAAAAATAAACTCAAAAAGAGATCTTTTTTCCTTTACCACGCCTTGAGGTATTTTACCGACGCGCTGCTGACCGAGTAAAGACAGTTAACAAACTCCTCTCTAAATCTTTCCGGCGAAAATTTTAGCGCTCTTTTCCGGGCATCCAAGGGCGCCAGCTCCGGAGAACGTCCAAGCTCAATTTCTATAATTTTGTCCTTCATTTGGTCTACTATCGACTTCTCTGGATCAAGCAAATATCCAAACCATGTTTCCGGGCTTTCCAATATCTCTCGGGTTCCACCCATATTCAGTCCAATTACAGGACCACCTGACGCTAGAAATTCAACGGTGGTCAAACCAAAGTCCTCAACACTCGGGAATATAAAAGCCTTAGCCTTTAGGAACAGCTTGTTTAATGTCTGCTGGCTTACCCACCCTAAAAATTTTATATTTTCTCGAGCCATTCGCTTTAGTTTTTTTTCGACGGGACCAGAGCCGAAAACAAACAATGGCAGTTTTAAATCATTAAAAGCTTGTATCACTAAATCGAAATTTTTGTTTTCAACTAACGCTCCCCCGGTTACATAAAACTCGGCATTTTTGTAACTCTGATCCCTTAAAGGGATGTGATCTACTTCACACGGAGGATACACCACCCTGATCGGGGATAACCCATAGGCCGCTTTAATTCTATTTGAAACAAACTCGCTAATAGCTATAAATTTGACTTTTTGCCGGTCAAAACTTGCATCGAATAGTTTAAACATGTCAAAAACCACATCCTTAAGAGTGCTGTTGCCTGCGTAGGCGTAGCGAAGATCATACAATGGCCTGAACGGACTGAGACAGTAACAAATGTTTTCAACGTCATGACCATAAACATTCTTTGCAACACAGTGACTAATTGAAATTATCGAGTCATAGGACTTCATTAACCTGTTTAGTTGATAAACTCCTAATGGATAGAGTGGCAAAAGGTATCTGTAATACCTCTCTCGATATGGCAAAAAATTGAGAAAACTGGCTTTCTTAAAGCGCTTGTCGAAAACAGGATCGATATTTTTTTTAAAAAACATGGCAAATAAATCGCAATCAACGAACATTTCAAGAATATGTTTTAAAACCTTCTCGCCGCCCCTAAGATGAAAGATCCAGTCGTGAACTATGGCAAGCATGGAGTACCCAATTTAAAAGGCTGATTAATTTACTTTTAAAATGTCTTATATCAAACCTCTCCTGCACTAATTTAAATTCTTCCTTGTTTACTCTTGAGTCAGAAACAAAAGATTTTTCAATGGCAATCTTGAAGGCATCATCGGAAAAATCATGAGAAAAAATGTCTGAACTCGTTTTGAAAGCGTGAAAAGAAGGCAAAGGACGACTTATTACCGGAGTGTAAGTATATCGCGATTCAAGAAAACAATAACCATATCCCTCATCGATCGAGGGAATAACCAACCATTTTGCCTGCGCGTAAAGTTTAACTAGCTCTTCATCCGTAACATTCCCCAGTAGCCTTACGTTGCTTTTTCCCGCGAAACGACCAGAAGATAGATTACCTACCACAAGAAGCTGAGGATAAGAAGTTTTCCATATTTTTAATAAATTATTGATGCCTTTATGAGCTTTGTCACTAGATGTGACACAAAGATAAAACTCCTCTTTTGAAAATTCGGGACACGATAAAAATATTTTTTTCACAGGAAGCGCTATTACTTCCCACCCTAGGGTATTAAAGCCAAATTTTTCTCCTTCCCTTTTTGTATTTTCACATGGAACGACAATCAGGTCGGCGCTTTTTACGGAGTTATAAATTATAGATCTATGAATAATCTTCTTTAAAAAAGAGCGGTTATGTTTAACTTGAATAAAATCATAAAGGAACATGACAATCGGAATATGGTGACTTTTCTGCCCCAAACTCCAGACACCCACATAATGAGGCGCTATGAAGCAGTCTATTTCGAAAGTTTTTTGTAAGATCTTATTGAGGCTAATGAACGCGAAAGGATCGTTATGGTGGCGAAAAAAGGGAACAACCCGCGCTTTTGGAAAAAACCTCAAAATTACCGACGGGTTGCCAAACAAAACTGGCAAAAAGCTCGACCCTGAAAGACAGTCCACGATCACTTTGACTACGTTCCCAATTCCGTAATGATCTATCTTCCTGCAATCTACGCCAATGGAGATCATGCTCTGACTTTAACCAAAGCTCTCTGCTTTTGAATCAACTTTTGATGAATAAATACTCCTGATGACATAGGTCGGACGGTTTTGGGCTTCGTGGTAAGTTCTGGTTATTAATTCAGCTAAGATCCCGGAGAAGATAAATTGAACTCCCAACAGTATAAACATCATGCTGATTATGAGAAGAGGCCTGTCGCCCGCCGGAACACTTTCGAAAAATCTTTCATAAAAAACCTTTAACGCACCTAAGAATCCGAGCGACAGTATGAACAAACCCGTATAACCAAAGAAATGAAGAGGTCTTTTTCCAAAACTTAAAAGAAATTTCAATAAGACCAAGTCCAAAACTACTCTGAATGTCCTTGATATTCCGTACTTTGATTTGCCGACCACACGAGGACGGTGATTTACCTCCATTTCATAGATTTTACAGCCTATTGTTGAAGCTAGTACCGGTATGAAACGATGCATTTCTCCGTAAAGTCTTAATTGTTTCGCAACGTCTTTTCGCAAAACTTTTAGTGGCGACCCAAAATCATTCAATCTTACGCCTGTGACAAAACTGATTAATTTTGAAGCGATCCTACTAGGCAAAATCCGAAAAATGGCGTTGTCTTTTCTCTTTTTTCTCCACCCGGTAACCATATCATACCCTTCATCAAGCTTTTTCAGCATCCGAGGTATATCTTGGGGATCATTTTGACAGTCTCCGTCTATTGTGCAAATAACAGATTTCGAAGCAAAGTCAAATCCACACTGGATAGCTGACGCCTGACCAAAATTTTTACGAAGTTCTATGACAATTACTCGTGCATCAAGCCTCTGCAGGTTTTCTAGCTTTGTTTGAGTGTTGTCAGTCGAACCATCGTTTACAAAAATAATTTCGTAGTCTAGATGACCTATCGCTTCGACAACCTCCCTGTAGAGCCGAGTGACATTCCCTTCTTCGTTAAATACAGGTACTACAACAGATACGGACTGCATTTTGAGTTAAAGGATACCATCCTTTAACTAATTACGCAAAACAACAACTAAAATAATACAAATAATACTATTAAAAAGTAATTAATCAAAAAGAAAATGGCTGTTCCTAGATAATATTTTGCAGCTTATTCTTCCTCTTCTTCCTCGTCGTAATCGTCTTCATAATAATAATCGTCGTCCTCATCTTCATCTTCATAATCTTCCTCGATCGCCTGAGGATCTATCTCTAAAAGACCCTCGTACAAATCACTAAACAGCGATCCCAATAACGTGCTTGAAACTTCTTCGCTTTCTAAAAAATTCTCCAATACATTCCTGATTTCGGTGTAGAGATTTTGCGATAACTCCGGGTCTTTAATTTCATCAATGTCAGAATAGTCAATTTCCAACTTGTCAGCAAGCTGGCTCTTTAACTGCGAATATCCCTCAGTTAAGCTTTTTAAACCTTCCACAATTTTATCAATGGGTTTTACTGCCATAACGGCTTTTTAGATTAAGTATTAAGGGAAGAAATTTCAAGAGTTTTAGTGCAATTTTTTTTTGGTAAAATTGAGATCAGTGGTTGAAAAAAAGTTTTCGGAACGGTTTTATTCCAAAATTTTCACGATTTATCTCATTTTCACAAGCATTTGTGTAGTGACATTGCCGGTAACCACTCGCATAACAGGCGATATTTTGGCTTCATTTCTGCATTTTATAGGTTCAAAATTATCGGCCTTGGATCCGATATTCGTGATTTTGGCATCGATACTCGCATGGCACGCTAACAGACACAAAAGCACATTATTGGCTGTACTTGCTTATATTAGCTTCATTATAGGCTCCAATTTTTTAAAGGCAACACTTGGCTTTAAATCGCTTTTTACTGACTTAGAGGCTATTTTCGGTTCATTTACCTCCACAGTTTTGGGAATTTCTCTAATTACTTCAGGTCTAACGATTGTATTCGGGTGGGAGGTCATAAAGGTTTTTCTCAAGAAAACGGCAGCGTTTCTAGGTGAAGGAGCTCTTGGAATGAAGGACCTGATACTTACAGCTTTTGGTAACTTAACCGTGAGCGCTAAAGCAATGTTTTCAAAAAAAAGCGGCTCATCCTATCAGACAAATTTTGTTGCCATTAAATCGGAAAAACCAAAAGGATTTAAAGAGGAAACAATGTCAAAAGAAGTCCCGAGATTGACCGTTTCCCAGTCAAATTATCAAGAAGATATCTTGACGTTTAACAAATCTAACGGTTCAGGCCCTTGTCCTTCTTACCCGGTAGAGAAAAAGGCAAACATCGTAAATTTGAATGAAATTAAACAAAAGCGGACCTCTGGTTACAAAGTCCCTCCCTTATCAATTTTTATTCAGGACGATAGCTCGGGAAAAATAGAAAAAAAAGAACTAGAGGAGTTAGGAAAAAAAATTGAGGAATCTTTAAGCGAGTACGGCGTAACTGGGAAGGTAAAAGAAATTCATCCGGGACCAATAGTCACGACATTTGAATTTGAACCTGCACCCGGCATAAAAGTGGGTAAAGTGGCAACTCTTCAAGATGACTTAGCCATGAGTTTAAAAGCTCATTCAATTCGGATAGTAGCTCCTATTCCGAAGAAGGGAACGATTGGTATTGAGGTGCCGAATAAGGTAAGGCATATAGTAAGGCTTCGCAACGTGCTTGAGAGCAAGGCTTTCCAACAAGGGCCGGAGCTTGCTTTATGTCTTGGAAAGGATACAATTGGCGATCCCGTTGTTGTCGATTTGGGGATCATGCCCCATTTGCTTATAGCGGGGGCGACAGGAACTGGAAAATCGGTGTGTATTAACAGTTTGCTGATAAGTTTGTTGTACAAGAATAGTCCGGAAAATTTAGGATTGCTTTTGATTGATCCGAAAGTACTTGAACTTTCAATTTACGACTCATTGCCACATCTTAAAGCCCCCGTAATAACTGAACCCAAAAAAGCAAAAATTGTCCTTCAGTGGGCAGTCAAAGAAATGGAAAGGAGGTATAAGTTTTTACAGCAATTTGGGGTGAGAAACATCGATAGTTTTAACTCGTTGGGTCACGAACAGAAGCTAAGCAAACTGGTCATTATAATCGATGAGCTGGCTGATTTGATGTTTTCCGTCGGAAAAGAAATTGAAGAACTCGTTATTCGATTGGCCCAAAAAGCGCGAGCGGCAGGTATCCATTTGATAATGGCAACCCAGCGTCCAAGCGTGGATGTTGTAACCGGTCTTATTAAGGCCAACTTTCCCGCAAGGGTAAGTTTCCGGGTTGTTACAAGAGTTGACTCTAGAACAATTTTAGACCAGATGGGTGCTGAAAAGCTTCTTGGGAAAGGTGACATGCTTGTCATGCTCCCCGGTGGTCTGGGTTTGAAAAGAGTTCATGGAGCCTTTGTTTCAGATGAAGAAGTTCAAAAATTTGTAACTGAGCTAAAAAAACAAGGGCAGCCTCTATATGAACCAGAAATAGTTGAGTTACTTCAAACCACGGAAAAACAGGATGGACAGGTTGTTATTGAGGTGGAGGAAGACGGGGATGAAGAACTTTACAGGAAAGCATTAGAAATTATAGTGCAAAAAGGGCAAGCTTCAACGAGCATGATACAAAGAGCTCTCAGAATTGGATACAACCGCGCGGCACGGATCATTGAGAAGATGGAACAAGAAGGATTCCTGGGAGCTTCAGACGGAGTAAGACCAAGAGAAGTGCTTTATAACAACATTAAAAAAGTTTATCCAAACATTTGAGGTAACACAAACAAGCCATTAATTTGAAATTGCGAAGAAATAAAATTGTTTGGAAGAGACTACATTAATTAGTCATTGTCTGTATACGAGTCGTTGAAATAAAAACAACAAATAAAGTAACCTTATCTGATCGGCATCGATATGCTCAAAAAGTTCTTTTTAATTGCGCCTCTACCGTGGGTATGTGTTTTTTTTTCCTTTCTCCACCCAACCAATAATAGGCAACGTAAAAAAACTTAATCCGATATTGCAACTCGAAATTGCTGAAGAATTTTACTTCATAGGTGAGTGCGTGGCAAAAATCTGGGCTGGACTGTTGGTGAAAGGAAATCATAATTTTTTTTTCGGATATAATGGTCCATTATGAGAACAGAGTGAGCTTACGACTGGATTCAACCTTATTTACTACTTTTTCAACTCCCCATGGTTTACGATTAGTCATTACCCAGCTGATTACTTGCATTTATACTACTCGAAAGCTATTCACTATACTGAATGAGCTAAAAGTACTTCACAAAATTTTATGATATGTCTATTTTTGCTTAAATTTAAATTCGGATGTAACACTAACATATAAAATGGTAAAATACTATTTCGTAGTTTAATCCAAAAATAGCAAATTTAAGTGAACATGCAGATAGGATTTCCGAAGTCGCTTCGACCAGAGCCGACATTGAATCGCAAACTATCACACTGGGAGTATGTATCATAAGTATCCTTTCTGAAAAAGGATATTTGAATTGCATCCTGATCAGGCACAATCCTACTAATGGCAACATGCAGTTTTTTTGGAGTTAACTCTGAGGGTAATCATGCAATTATCAAGGCTTTTAATTTCCTTCCAACAGAACAAACTTTTATTCGTGATCTTAGGGAACGCTACGATATTGAAGCAAGCCTGCTAAAACAATTTGAAAATGATTATCAAGAACATGAGGGGACTTAAGAGTTACTCCGCATTTTATAACAATTTTTCCGTTAACGATCCGATTATTGGTGATCTTTATTTTATCATGGCAAAACGATTGCCTGGAAAACCACTATCACAATACTAGAGTTTAACTGAAATAGACGCATTAAAAATATTAAACTCTGTTTTATTAGCGCTGTGTTTCATGCATAAGAGAGGTTTTGTTAATAAAGACTTGAGGCCGGACAACATCATTTATCAACCGGATCATGGTACTTGGCTGATTGACTTTGACTAATCCAGAGCCGTCAAATTTACATCTTACACGATAATTGAAAATAACGAGACGTAGCCGCCAGGTGCCTTCAAATTAAAACCGTCGTTGAATGTAGATCTAGTGGCCTCGGCTCGCATCATTGTGAAAATTGCAATGTGGTATAAATATTCGCAAACATTATTACTTAAAGGAGAAACGAAAGGGAGGAAAAAACCTATCAGAGCACTACCTTTTATCAAGCATCTCAAAAGATTTTTGCTGCTTATGTCGGAGGAGGATAAGTCGAAGAGAAAATTTAAAGCCGCACATGAGGCATTAACTTTTTTGGTAAATTTGAATAATTCAAATATTGAACTACTGCATAATCTCAAGCAAGCAATGATAAAAACCGGAGACGCCTTAAATAGAAAAATTTCAACCAATCAATTACAATCATCAGCAGGCTTAAGTAGTCATGAAGGAATTCAAAGAACCAAAGAAGATCTATTTGAACAAAAATTTTGCCATTTGTTTCTCATTAGGCATTTAGATCGAGAAAATTTCTTCAGAAAAATCAAGAATAATTTTAACGTGGATATCAGTCAAAAAGACTATCACCTCTATACAGGGTATCAAAATGTTTTGAAGTTGAAAAAGTCTTTAGAAGATATTGATAAAACGATCAAGGATTTGTTTGATACTTTTATAACCCCATCTGTGTCTGTTTATTAGCTAACTGGCTATGTTTCTAACTCTAACGTTTACCCTTTTTCTCACTCTAATTGATGTTTACAAAGGCATCGCTCAGAGTAATTTGGAGGCAAAATGCTGAATGGTTTGCTGCCTTGTATAACAGGCTCGGTTTTGTCGCCAGTTGTATCAGTTGCCTTGAACACACTATTCATAGCTCCTGCGATTGCTTTGTTATACATAGACACAATTAAAACATCTTCACCACTAATAAAATAATTAAAAAAATTGTGTCAATCTCTAAAACTAAAAACTCAAATATGGCAGGTAGGTAACCTTGTAAAAAATACGAAGAAAAATCAAAGCAGTAGTCTGGTGGCTACCCATGCGGACCCGAAGGCAACTACAATTGTAAATTTGTTAGAATGCAGTTACATTTTCAAGTAACTAGCTAAAAAATGCTCCTCTTACGAAATTTCGGCCCTCTAACTCTTTTTTTAATTTTTTCCGAATTAAACCGTAAGGTATTTCATTCAACCGAAAAACTTGATTCATCAAAAAAAATTTTCGAAAACAAAGCAGTAGGCACCAACGAATCAAACCGTCTTATGCATTAAGCCTTGGAACAATAGCCTCTAAAATTACGTAATTTTCAACCTTGACAATACAGCTTATCAAGAATTCCAAACTTGCAAGTTCTTCGAAGCTTGCCAAAATGAACAAACTTTGCCCATCTTGCTTTATTTAAAACTATAAAACCAATGCCAGTATTTTCACGACTATCTAAGCAGACATATATTCCTCTAGATCTGAAGTTGGAATAGATGACTCCACAACATCCTCACCTTTTACTACGATACCAATATCACGATACTCCCTCAAACCTGTTCCCGCCGGTATCGGTCTGCCAAGTATCACGTTCTCTTTTAGGCCTTGCAAATAGTCAATTTTTCCATTACAAGCAGCGTCTGTTAATACTCGAGGCGTCTCTTGGAAACTTGCAGCGGATATAAAAGATGTATCAAACGCTAATGCAGCTCGCGTTATTCCAATCAAAACGGGTTTAAATTTGGCTGGTTTTTTCTTTTGCGAAGCAAGCTTTTGATTTTTTTCCAAAACTGTCTGGAGAAGAACAACATCACCAACAATAAAATCTGAGTCTCCTGCGTCTTCTATTCTCACCCTTCTCAACATCTGTCGGACAATGATTTCAAAATGTTTGTCATTAATAGAAACACCTTGGAGCCTGTAAACCTCTTTGATCTTTTCAACTAAATAGGCGGCGACCGCTTCAGTGCCCAATGTATCCAAAATATCGTGCGGGTTCGGTGTTCCATCGGTAAGCTGCTCGCCAGCGCTTACTCTTTCCCCTCTTTGCACAATGATTTGTTTTCCCTTTGGGCACAGATACTCTTTTTTGGTCCCATCATCAGCTTTGACAATGATTACCCGTCTACCTTTTGAGTCTTCATGAAAATCGACTACTCCTGCTATTTCACTCAGTATAGCCGGATCCTTAGGTTTTCTCGCTTCGAATAATTCTATTACTCTCGGCAACCCGCCGGTGATGTCCCCCGATTTGATGACTTTTTTCGGTCTTTTTGCTAACAGATCTCCTGCGTCGACAATAGCCCCATTTTCAACGGTTAAAATACAACCAAACGGCAGGTTGTAAATTCGCTTTTCTCCATTTGAACTTTCTACTACGATGCGTGGCCGAAGATCCTGCACTTTTGACTTCGAGGGTACCACTTCTTTTTCAATCACCCCTGTTCTTTCATCCAACCTTTCATCGATTGTAAACTCGTTCAAATCCAACCATTCGACTCTTCCGGCAACTTCATTAAGGATTGGGTTTACATGGGGATCCCACTCCGCTATTAGTACGCCGGGCTTAATCCTATCCCCATCTTTGACGAGGAGTTTCGAACCATAGACAACCTGAAATTTTTCTTTCTCCACGCCATCCTTGGGATCTACTACAACTATTTGTCCTTTTCTACTCATGACAATCGTCGTCCCATCCTTTTTAATTACCGTTCGAACCCCTTCAAACTTTACAATGCCCCCGACTTTTGCAACATGGCTGGATTGTTCAACTTTACCTACTGCCGCGCCACCGATGTGAAAAGTTCTCATCGTTAACTGAGTACCCGGCTCGCCAATCGATTGAGCAGCGATTACACCAACCGCCTCACCAACGTTTACAAGATGTCCTCTTCCAAGGTCCCTCCCGTAACACATCGTACAGACCCCTCTTTTGCTTTCACAAACCAAAACCGACCTAATCCTAACTGTGTCAATACCTGCTTCGGCTATTTGCTGTGCCAGCTCGTCACTGATCTCTTCGTTCTTCCTGACAATAACTCTACCCGATACAGGGTCGTATATATCTTCGGCGCTCACCCTACCGACTATGCGGTCAGCCAAAGGTTCGATTTCCTCACCTGCTTCAACAATTGCGCTGACTGTTATGTAAGCGTCAGTCCCGCAGTCTCTTTCAACGACCATAACGTCATGGGAAACATCGACAAGCCTTCTTGTCAAATAACCAGCATTAGCGGTTTTCAGCGCTGTATCGGCCAGTCCTTTCCTTGCGCCGTGAGTTGATAGGAAGTACTCAAGATTTGTCAACCCTTCCCTGAAATTGGATATAATCGGCTGTTCAATAATGCTGCCATCTGGCTTGGCCATCAACCCTCGCATACCAGAGAGTTGTTTTAATTGTTGTACTGATCCTCTTGCCCCAGAATCAGCCATAATATAAACCGGGTTAAAGGAATCTGATTCCCTCTGCAGCTTGCCTTCACTATCTGTGAAGGTTTGTTTGGATATAACTGTCATTAGCTCATCGGCAATTTTCTCGCTTACATCAGACCAAACATCGATAATTTTGCTGTATCTCTCTCCTGCCGTTATTAAACCCTCCTGATATTGGTTTTCAATAGTTTTCACCTTCTGTTCCGCATCTTCTATCATGGCTTGTTTTAATGATGGTATCACTAAATCCTTTACTCCAATTGAAATGGCGCCTATTGTTGAGAAATAGAAACCGCAATCTTTGAGCCTGTCAGCTAAAATTACAGTCGCTTTACCCCCATAGTTTGAAAATGCGTAATCGAGTAGTTTTGCTAAATCTTTTTTCTTTAATACCCTGTTAAACTTGGAAAAAGGAAGGATCTTTGGCAAGAACGAATACAAAACTGCCCTTCCAACTGTTGTATCATAAAGCTTGCCATCTATTTTACACTTGATCTCAGCTTGCAGATGAACCTGACCAAGTTCCCACGCGAGTCTTACTTCGTCTTCACTCCCAAAATACCTACCACTTCCCTTCGCAAAAGGTCTCTCCCTTGTCGCATAATAGAGACCCAACACTATGTCTTGGGTTGGCGTTATCATATTTTTTCCGTGTGCCGGCCCAAGGATATTGTTGGTCGACATTATCAACGTTCTGCTTTCTACCATGGCTTCAATTGAAATAGGAACATGAACGGCCATCTGGTCTCCGTCAAAATCGGCATTATAGGCAAAACAAACTAACGGATGAAGTCGAATTGCCTTGCTTTCAGTAAGTAGCGGCTCGAAGGCCTGAATACCCAACCTATGAAGCGTCGGAGCTCTGTTAAGCAATACCGGATGTTCTCTTATTACCTCTTCCAAAATATCCCACACGATAGGCTTTTCTTTTTCAACCAGTCGCTTAGCGCTTTTTATTGTGGTGACAAAACCTTTTTGCTCTAACTGATGGTAAACAAAGGGTTTAAATAACTCCAAAGCCATCTGTTTAGGAAGCCCGCACTGATGCATTCTTAATTCAGGTCCGACAACAATTACCGATCTTCCCGAGTAATCAACTCTTTTTCCTAACAGATTCTGGCGAAAACGACCTGTTTTACCCTTTAACATATCGCTCAAACTTTTCAGCGGACGCTTGTTTGTTCCGGTTACCGGTTTTGCTCTTTTTGAATTGTCAAACAACGCGTCTACGGCTTCCTGTAGCATTCTTTTTTCATTTCGAAGGATTATCTCCGGAGCGTTTAACTCAATCAATCTCCTCAATCTGTTGTTTCGGTTTAAAATTCTTCGATAGAGATCATTTAGATCACTCGTCGCAAACCTTCCTCCTTCCAGCGGTACAAGCGGTCTTAAATCCGGCGGAAGAACGGGTATTCGGCGCAGAACCATCCATTCTGGATTGTTCCCACTCTCGATTAAACCAGATAGAATTTTTAGCCTTTTGGCAAGCCTTTTCCTTTTTGCGTCGGTTGAGGCGGACTGATATTCCTTCCTGAGCTTTTTTAACAACTGATCGAAATCGATAGCCTTTAAAGCTTCCAGTATTCCTTCGCCCCCCATTCCGACCTTAAAAGTTTTGCCGTACTCAGCGATCGCATCCTGATACTCTTTTTCCGTTAGTATTTCACAAAATGCCAATCCGGTTTTACCGGGATCAACCACAATGTAACATTCGTAATATATGACTTTTTCCAGATCCTTTACCGACATGTCCAAAACAGCACCCAGCCGGCAAGGCAAAACCCTAAACATCCAAATGTGAACAACCGGAGCCGCAAGCTCTATGTGACCCAACCGTTCTCGTCTTACTTTTGACTGAATTACCTCGACGCCACATTTCTCGCAAACTACCCCCCTGTGCCTTAATCGTTTATACTTTCCACACAAACACTCGTAGTCTTTGACAGGTCCAAATATCTTAGCGCAAAAAAGCCCGTCTCTTTCGGGCTTTAAAGTTCGGTAATTAATGGTCTCAGGCTTTGTAACTTCCCCATGAGACCACTGCAAAATATGCTCCGGGCCCGCAAGACCCAATTTAACCGCTGAAAATCTTGCAAAACTTTTCGGTTTTTCAAAGACACTAAATAGCTCTTCCATCATTAAATCTTTCTACTGCTCTTCAATCAATTCCACATTTAAGGCTAAAGACTGAAGCTCTTTTATCGTAACATTGAACGACTCAGGCGTTCCCGGCTCCAACACATTTACCCCCCTCACTATGTTTTCGTACATTCTCGTTCTTCCCGCAACATCATCGCTTTTAACGGTAAGGAACTCCTGCAGAGAAAAAGCCGCGCCGTACGCTTCCAAAGCCCAAACCTCCATTTCTCCAAGTCTCTGACCTCCCATCTGACTTTTACCGCCAAGCGGCTGCTGCGTTACCAAACTATACGGGCCAATGCTTCGCGCGTGGATTTTATCTTCAACCATATGGTGCAGTTTTAACATGTACATTACTCCTACTGTCACCTTTTCTTCAAATTTTTGACCGGTTCGCCCATCGTAAACATCAACCTTTCCGCCCTCTGGCAACTTTAACCATTTAAAAATTCTATCTATCTCCTCTTCCTTCGCGGGATCAAAACTTGGTGTCGCAAATCTCGGCCCATTTATTTCTTTGAAAGCTAGCGCCAACAAATCTGAAGTGGAAAGCTTTTCGATCAGCTTAATCGACTCTTCGTCATTGTAAACAAAAGTAAGAATGTTCTTCAACTTTTCAACCACTTGTTCCTTTAACTGCGTCTGGCCCCTTATCTCCACCCCAGTGTCTAAATCCATCACTTTTGAAAGCTCTGATCTGATTAACTGACCAATTTTAAAACTCGCCAATCCCAAATAAACTTCTAGTAGCTGTCCAATATTCATCCGTGACGGCACTCCAAGCGGATTTAAAACTATATCAACCGGGGTGCCATCTTCCAAAAACGGCATATCTTCCTCAGGAACTATTTTTGAAACAACGCCTTTATTCCCATGCCTTCCAGCGAATTTGTCTCCAGGCTGAATTTTCCTTTTAGAGGCAATGTATACCTTGACCATCTTGACTATTCCTGCTGGCAAGTCATCCCCCTCTTTCGCTCGTTTAATTTTTTCTCCATAAAGCGCTTTCCTGCTCGCAATCAGCTTAGTCGCTCCTTCAACTAAATCAAACACCTTTTTGTTTAAATTTTCTTCTCCAAAATTTAACTCTTTAATAGACTCCAAAGGTATTGATCTCAGAATTTCGTCTGTGATAACCGTTCCTTTTGCGAGCTGAATTTTACCCTTAGTGAAAGGCAAAACAATTTTTTTCCCGCAAACCAAATTCGCCAGTTCTCTCAATGCGCCATCCTTAACACTATCTATTTCTTCTTTTAAATCTCTTTCAAGGCGTTCAATTTCTTTTTGTTCCAACATTTTTGCCCTCTCATCCTTTTGAACTCCCCTGCGAGTGTAAATTTGCGCGTCAATTACTACCCCATAAACGCCTGGCGGGACCCTTAAACTTGAGTCCTTAAACTCTCCCGCTTTTTCTCCGAATATCGCTCTAAGAAGCTTTTCCTCTGGCGTCAGTTGACTTTCTCCTTTCGGTGTAACCTTACCTACCAAAATATCTCCGGGCTTGACAAAAGATCCTATCCTTATTATCCCAGTTTCATCCAAATTAGCTAACGCTTCCTCTCCTATGTTGGGAATATCGCGGGTAATTTCTTCTCTACCCAATTTGGTATCCCTTGCAAGACACTCAAATTCCTCTATATGAACTGATGTAAAAATGTCCTGTTTGAGCAACCGGTCCGATACAAGTATAGAGTCTTCAAAGTTAAAACCATGCCATGGCATAAAGGCGACAAGAACATTCTGTCCGAGCGCCAATTCGCCATTATGCGAGTTGAAGCTGTCCGCTATTACCTCTCCCTGCTTAACATGATCTCCAACCTTCACAATTGGTCTGTGATTGATTGTCGTATCCTGATTGGTTCTCTTGAATTTTTTTAGATAATATATGTCGATTCCTGTATCTGTGTCCGAATTAAATCTTTTATCGGCTTTGATGGTTATTCTGGTTGCGTCAACATATATCACCTTTCCAGACCTTTTAGCCCACAAAGCCGCACCAGCTTGCTTGCCAACCTGAAGTTCGATCCCAGTACCCACCACAGGCGACTCGCCCCTTATACAAGGAACTGCTTGTCGCTGCATGTTCGAACCCATTAATGCCCTATTTGCGTCATCATGTTCCAAAAACGGAATAAGCCCCGCTGAAACCGAAATCACTTGCTTTGGACTTACTTCAAGCTTTGTTATCTCACTAGGAACCACCATTTTGTATTCCCCACCAGCTCGAACCTGAATCAGACTAGATTTAAACGCATTCTTCTTAGGGTTCCAACTGGAAGCAGGCGCTATGATTTCATGAAATTCCTCCAAAGCGGTAAGATACACAACCTTGTCAGTTACCCTTCCTTTCTCAACCACTCTGTAAGGTGTTTGAATAAAACCGTACTCGTTACATGTAGCATACATGCCCGGCGATACTATCAAACCTATATTCTGACCTTCTGGCGTTTCGATCGGGCATATTCTACCGTAATGGCTAGGATGAACATCACGAACTTCAAAACCCGCCCTGTCACGCGTTAGTCCTCCCGGTCCTAAAGCCGACAATCTTCTTTTATGAGTAATCTCGGTAAGAGGATTCGTTTGATCCAAGAACTGACATAGCTGACCTGTAGCAAAAAATTCCTTTAAGACATTTGAAACGGGTTTAAAGTTCACCAATTCCTGAGGCACAGCTACTTCCAAGTCCTGAGACGACATTTTCTCCCGTATAGCCCTTTCAAGCCGAGTAACAGCAATTCGAAAATGATTTTCAACTAACTCACCAACTAACCTAACTCGCCTGTTTCCAAGGTGATCAATATCATCGATAGAATAATTTACCGTGTCAACAGCGGCCTTTAAGTGCAACAAATAGTTTACCGTCTCGATTATGTCCTCAGGGAGTAATGTAAAATCTTTTCTGGAAGGAGGAGACATGTTGCGTGAAATGTAGAGCTTATGGTTTATTTTGTATATACCGATTTCCGTCAAATCGTATCGGTCTTGTGAAAAAAACAAATTCCTGAAAGTGTTAATAGCGGTTTCCACCCGAGCTGGATCTCCAGGGCGTATTTTTTTGTAGATTTCAACAATGGAATCTTCCTGAGATTTATTCATAACCCATTCCCATACTTTTTCGGGATCACGATCCATTCTGTCCGAAATAAGGGTACGGTATAGTCCGTCACCTAAATAAAGATCATCAGTGTAAAGCACGTTAACGACACTAACCCCAGCTTCCCGAAGCCTTGTTACTATCCCTTTTTCGACGATGTTACCTTTTGAGTCTTTCTGGTCAAGTGTTATCACGTCCCCTGCCCACGCTATCACCTCTAAACCGTTGATAATTTCTTCGCAAAAATGCTCAGGGACACCCTTAGACAGCATATTTTTGACCAGCTCACGTAACGTGCCAAGTCCTACGATTAGCTGACCTTTCTCTAAAAGAGTCTCCTTGGATTTTGGATGAGCTACTTTTTCAGGAACCAAGAAATAGCTTTCCGCTATGACACATGAACTGACATAACTTTCATCTAGTGGGACCTCTTTAAGATCTAGCTCCGCAAGCTTTTTTATTATCGCCTTTGTCAATCTCTGCCCTTTTTTAACAAATACTTTGTCGCCAACTCTAATATCTCCATACGCTCTCTGGCCCTCTAGCTGAGATGGGTTGAAGTCTCTGTAATATTCTCCCGATTTCGAAATTTTTAACTTAAATTTTGGGTAGAACCTATTTAAAATCTGTTCCCTGTCCAAACCAAGCGCTCTTAACAAAATTGTGGCATTAAACTTCCTTTTTTTATCAATTCGTGCGAAAAGAATATCCTTATAATCAAACTCGAAGTCTAACCAACTTCCTCTATACGGAATAATTCTCGCTGAATATAGGAGCTTCCCTGAACTGTGAGTTTTACCACTGTCATGACTAAAAAACACACCTGGGGATCGATGTAATTGACTTACAACAACCTTTTCTACACCGTTGATAATGAAAGTCCCTTCGTCTGTCATCAGAGGGATCTCACCAAAATAAACTTTGTCCTCCTTTAACGCGCTGAGCGTTCTTTTGTTTGTCTCCGGATCGATCTCCCATAAAACAAGATTTAAAACAACTTTTAAAGAAGCCACATAACTCATTCCTCTTGACTTACATTCCTCCGTGTCATACTTCGGCTTTTCCAATTCATATGAAACAAACTCAAGAGATGCTTGATTATTTGGATCTTTTATCGGGAAAATGCTTTTGAGAACCCTTTGAAGACCTACATCGCGACGTTCAGAGGGGTTTACGTTAGCCTGCAAAAATTCTTCGTAACTTTTCTTCTGTAATTCTAAGAGGTCCGGTAAAGGCAAATAATCCAACTTTGTTCCAAAGACCTTCCTTAAGGTTAAATTTTCAACTCGCATAACTAAAATCGTTTGCTTCCAAACAGCGAACAATGAGGACTTCTAAAATGAACTCCACAAATAGCTCGAAAAAAATAAGATCCCGAATTATTAAGGTGAGAAATCCAAGTGCTAACAACCACTTTTAGGACAATAACAAACTTACTCTCTTTGATAGCTGTTGATAAAAGCGAACCTTTTAACTCCAAATTCATAATCTGAGCCCAAATACCTGAAGGACTGAAAGACACTATGCCTTTCTTTGCTTGCAGGGAATAGAGTTTACTCGGTTTCCACAAAATAGTCAAGAAATAAACTAATTTTTTTCTAACTTTTTGTTAGTATATTTTGACATTTTTGATGTGTCAAGGTTTTTTCAACGGGCAAACAAAAAAAATTTTCTTTCCAATCAAGGTCCTGAGACACATCAAGACCAAGAGATCAAAAAAAATAATCTGAGTAAGCAGGGGTACTTAACAAAACAGATTAATCAAATACCGATAAAATTAATCTTATCGGGTTGGCTGGAAGAAAACCCAGTTTGTCCTCCAAGGGGTATATTTTCTACCGAGGATCCTTAGGTTGATAAGTGGGTAGTACAGTAACTCAAAGTGACTGCTACGTAACTCTACAACAATTATTAGATAAGCAAGCTCCCTTATCCGAGTAACGCTGGATATCTTCTAAATATTTCAAGCATGGCTCTCGATACAAAAGGAAGATTATCGAATTCAACTAAGGCCAAGCTAGCGATCTTACGTCTCAAGTCATCATCTAACAACGGGTAGATAAGACCGATTTCCTCTAAATTCGTTGGCTTGAAACCGCAAGCTAAGCTAAGCCTTGAGATTTGAGATTTGTCCAAAACAGAATTGATTGAAAAACCGATCAGTTTCATCATAAGTAAAAATGCTCGCTCGTAATATTTTGTTACAGGCTGATCTGCTCCACGAGGCAAATCTGGATTGAAGTAACGAGAAATCATTCCTTCTATCCTTAAGTTAGTATGGCCGTCCGCAGACTCGCGTAAAAAAGCGTAACATTCAGGCAAGGCAAATAATGACCAGTTAACTAAATCTATAGGGTGAGTGTCGTCGTATCTTTTATCTTCACAAATGAGGCAAGCTTCCTCAAGGAGATGCAAGTCATTAAAAAGCCTGTCCCAATCTGCACCGTGTTTGATCGCAAACTCACGGTGTCCTAGCTCGTGTAATAAGATTTGCACGATATGCGCTTCTTGATATTGCTCAGGCAACTGTCTCATAATTTCCGCGCCGAAATCGGAAATGACATCATGAGAATTACCCGATGACCGAAGGACTTCAATTAACGTATTATAAAAGCCTGGAATATTTGTTGCCTCGACAGGTATTTGTCCTCTCTCCAAAGCCAGTTGTAAGTTCGTTGCATGTTGTTGAGCTCTTCTAGTACACATCGAAGGACAGACGTAAACCATGCCACCTTCAAACTCTGCGAATTTCTGACAGGGAATACCGTTCTCAGGAGTTACATCCCACTCTATTTCATCAACAAAACAAACCGCAACATGAGTTAAATCACCATTCCGACCAGCTGAAACATGAACCGTGTCAAAAACCTTGCTAAAGCAAAAGTGCGGAAGTATGTAGTAGTTTCCCTCGACAACAACATCCTTCCTCCTGAGAAACATGGCCAAATTCAAGTCCAAAAGAGCCTGCTTAAGTTCGTAAACCCCCACCCTGAGTAATGCTTCCAAAGATTGACATCCTGCCACTCCCACTGCCATCAAATCACCAAGTAAACTTTCCAATGGTTCAAATAAAGTGTCAGTGGCGACCGGCTGACCCGTTTCAAACACGTCATTAATCTTTTTGTTATATGTTGTTAACGCAGTAAAGATTTTTTGCAACTCATCTATTTTCTGATTTTGGCCTGAAGGCAGTCGGTAATCGCAAACTGTCATAGAATAGCGCCGCCAAAAGGAGAAATAGTTATCTGGCTTAATAGGATCAAGGTCGATTCCCCCGCTTACCCATGGCGGGAGTTGCCATGGGTAGACCCAAGTTTTACCCTGATAAGCAGTTAAAGAACGTCCGTAATTAGTCAAGCTTAAACCTTCTTGTCCAATATAAGTCTTCGATACGAGCATAGTGCTCCAACAATACATTAATATTATTTCCTTTTCTTTTGAAAGCGTTAACCTAATCACAAATTCAATTAAAAACTTTTTAAGCGATCGTAAAGTCTGATTTTTTACTCACATACTTTAAGTGATACTCTTGTTGAATTGTAGGGTTTTGAGAATTTACGCAAGCTTTGTCACCTCTCAAAATTTAATGTTTGACCTTTTAAAATCTTTTACCCTAAATCTGCTTTTTCTTATTAATCTTCTCTATGTACACTTCCGCCAGAGGCACTCGACTAAGGTCTCCACTTGTATTAGGTACTTCGGGATATCTTAGGGGAATTCTTGGCTGTTTACCTCTTACCGGATAATCTTTTCTAAGGGGGTGGCCCTGAAACTCTTCATAAAGAAGAATTCTCCGCAAATCTTTATGCCCTTCAAATTTAATGCCAAACATATCATAGACTTCTCTTTCGAGAAAATTTGCCGATTGATAAAGATTGGTTAAAGTTGGAACTGTAAGGTTGGCTCTCGTTTTCAATGTTAATCTTGTCTTGTAAGGAATGCTCAAAAACTGATAAACAACATCAAATCGTGGATCGCGCTCTGGATAATCACAAGCAGTGATGTCCACAAGGGAGCAAAATTTGCATTCCACGTCTTCTTTTAAAATTAGCGCGATTGTGGGCAAGTCCTCAGGTTTAACGACAAAAAAAGGTATACCTAAATTAATGCCATCATTTTGAATTAAACTGCCAAGCTTCGTCCGGATTAGTTCAAGCGTTGCGTTGGCTTGTTCTGCGCTTAACATAATCAAGCGTGTCGGATAAATTTTGGAGAAACACAGGAGTAAACTCCATTATCCCATCGAACAAATATCATGAGATCGTCTCCCGAGGAATCTTGTTTTGTTGTTACTTCCTGACGAATGTTTTCAATCACACCGACTATGTGCTCAAGCGCAGGATCATTTCTAACTACCCTGTCGCCCACTTTAAAAGCGCTTTTTTCCATCGTTAAATATTTACCCCACGACGCGCGAGAAAACAACCGTCTATCGAACATCTTAATTACTAAGTGAAGCCAAAACAGTTAAAATGCTCTTTTTGTCACAAGGAAGAGAAAAAATGCAAACGAATTATTGCAGGACCAGGCGTTTTCATTTGCGATGAATGTATAAACAGATATTTGGAACAGCTCGAAACGGAAAAAAAATGTAGCACACTAACAGAGTTTCGTGAAACATTTCCTACCCCCACTCAGATATACGATCATTTAAACGACTACGTTATAGGTCAAGAAAAAGCAAAAAAAATTATTTCAGTTGCGGTCTACAATCACTATAAAAGGATCTACCTTGCTGCCTTAGATCACTCTACTGAGATCCAAAAATCCAACATTCTAATGGTAGGTCCTACAGGGTGTGGCAAAACACACATTATGAAATCGGTTGCGACGCTGCTAAAAGTTCCTTTGAGCATAAGCGACGCAACCTCTTTGACTGAGGCAGGTTATGTTGGAGAAGATGTTGAGTCCGTTTTGACTAATCTGGTTATCAACGCTAGATATAATATAGAGGAAGCTCAAAAAGGAATTTGTTTCATAGACGAAATAGACAAAATTGCTCGAAAAGAAGACTCAAGTAGTGTCACCCGCGATGTATCAGGAGAGGGGGTCCAACAAGCGTTGCTAAAAATAGTCGAGGGCACAAAGGCTAACATCCCGCCTAAATCTGGCAGAAAACATCCGCAGCAAGATTTTATTCAACTCGACACGAACAATATACTCTTTGTCGTAGCCGGCGTTTTTGAAGGCATAGATAAAATTATCAAAATCAGATGTGGAGAAAAAAGATTTGGTTTCGGACAGTCAATTACACGTATCAATCAGGGTCAAATTATCCCTGAAGACCTGATAAAATTCGGAATGATACCTGAGTTCATCGGCAGGTTTCCGATACTCTGTGAACTTGAAGACTTAACGCCGACGCAACTGTGCGAAATTCTTGAGAAACCCAAGAACGCGCTTCTGAGGCAATACAAGGCCCTTTTCGAAATGGACGGAATTGAACTTGTATGGGAAAAGGAAGCACTTCTCGAACTGGCAAGTATTGCATATGAAAAGAAAAGCGGAGCCCGCGCTCTACGTTCTATTCTTGAAGAATTGTTCTTGGACGTTTTTTATATGGATCCGGCTCAAAAAGGTATTGAAAAAATTGCTTTAACATTGAAATCTGTTAAGCAGGGTAAAGTTGAACTCATTCCCCGAAGAAAACTGGCGGTTTCTTAGTTTGTTAACGAGTCGCAGGTCTTATGCTTAAGCGGGGATGAACCAAGGTGTTTGAAAAAATTGTTGCAAAAACTAATCACTTAATCTTGGTCTAGTCTTTTTAGGTTAGTATGAAAGTCATCAATAAGGTTTAAGGTTTTTGCCCTATTTTTTATCGCGTTTCGGAATTTATGTCAATTTAATGATACGTTTTTTATTTACTGGGGTGTAAGCATCTTTTAAAGGTAAAATTAATCCAAAAAAATTGCCGAAAATCCAACGAAATTCAGCTGATTAAAGAACAAGCGTTTGAAAAAAAGTTAATCATTATCTTTTGCTTAAAAAAAGAACCGTCTTGTTTGACGCAGACTGATCGGTGACTTTTAGTATTTTCCATTAAAGTCATGCACATTTTTTTGGTAATTGTCACGATTTCTCAATTTGCTGAGCTATTTAGTCAACAGGAACTTGATTTAATCAAAGTACCCTCAGAGTTTGGATGCTTTTAACAGTAAAACCGCTCAAATAAAGTAGAATGATTAAATCAAAGTAAATCGTACTAGACGATAGACTGGTGCAACGTGGGCTTATCTACTGGCTTGGTTCGGAACCCTCGGGCTCCTGGCAGGGGACATTACAACGATCTGAATTGGAAAGATACATTTTAAGTCATAAAGCTCAAACCTTCTAGAACAGTCCATACTTGTAACTTTCTGAGAAAATCGTTGCAAAACGTTCCTGTCTATGTCACGCCAAGTTGGATGTCTCATATTAAACGGCACATTTATGACCACGGCGGGATTTGGATTTATAACTTTAAAGTACCTCTTTCTTCAAATAATGTCTTGAGGGCGTATTTAATTTTTCACGCTAAACTATAGAAAGCGACTTTAGAAACCTTTTTGTTAGCTGCTTAAAATAGTCAAAAAGTTTCAATTCTTTAAAGGGAAAGAAATTTTTTTTGATTATTTTCGGGTTTTTATCGTGATGGAAATTACTCAAATTTGCCGACTGTTAAACTCTCAAATTGCGTATCAAAACCGTCACCGAACTGACAAAAAATCTAACAACCCAACGCTGGAGTGAAAAATTTTATAAATTCTCAGGGTGTTTTTTTAGCTTTTTACATATGAACATAGAGACTAGTAGCGTATCAAGCTTTTGTAATTAAATGCGTTACTAGCCTGCCAAAGATATTTCGTGATCAATATGATTTTGATACTCCTCGTTCATGAGGAGCAATAAAAAATTTTTCGCAATAATTTGATGAATAATGAAAATTTTTCAGATACCATATTAGTGAACTACCATGGTAAGGCTATTTTTAACGATCTTGGCAGTTTTAGGTTTTGATAAGCTGAATTCACAACAAGAACTTTGGTTGAATGAAGCATATCCTCAAATGCTTCAGTGGTTTTATCAACACAGTGGGCAAACGAATTGGAGAGAACCCATTGCCAACAACAGGATAAACCTTTGGGCTCACATCGCATGGAGTTTCTTTCAAAACTGGGGTCATTTAAAAGGCGTCAGAAGGGGCTACCACTATACTCCAGACACTAGAGGCATAACTTCTCCCGTTGAACTGACTTATGTCGAATATTTATGTTTGGCAATTAGGTACCCGGGTAGCGGTTGTGGTGTTCGGCACTCCGGTCCGTGTCATGATCCTGCAATCAGTCAGAGTCAAGGTTGGTGGCCAACTATTTTGGCCTACGAGGTTCCACTAGGCATGGATGCTTTACAAGCAAACAGGAGAGCGAGGGATTATTACTGGTATTATAGGCCTACTGAATCGGAGGTGAGCGCGATTGTTACTGAAAACACAGGCGCTGGTGGCTATGATTCGATTGGCTGTAGGTACAACAATATTCTTCTTCACAAATTTAATTTGCCACAACGAGCTAGGTTGAGATTACAACCAGATAGAAGGACATTACTTGTGTTAATGTTTACGCCGAAGAATGATAATTATGGGTTCCTAAGCAGTGATATGAATCCAAGGGCGGTGATGAGTTATAGAAGACCATACGATTGCACCAACGGAAACGGACACACGGCATTAGATTATGAATACGAAACTTTTCAAGGAGAGGATCCTTCAAGGTTATGCACGTTCGATTATATCGCAGGAAACTGGTTCCCTTATCGTTCTGCGCATGAAATAAGCTGTTATTGCAATCGATTACCTTCTTATCAAGAATACTGGGTATTTGGTTTTAAGGGAAGAAGGCTTGGCGGTTGCGGGGCTGATATTGATTGCTCAGGTTGTGTAGATGATAGTGATCTTTTAACTACATTATTTAACTTCGGCTCATCGGGTCAAGGAGATGTTAACAACGATGGTGTTGTGGATGATGGTGATTTACTAAGTGTTTTATTTGCTTTTGGGCAGGGGTGTTAAAGACAAGTATCAAATAATTACTTTAAATTTCCGATTTCTGAGAATTGAAGTTAACATCCAACTAGGAATACTAGTCGACCGATTTCTGACTTATTATTGATTTTTCTGCATGGCTGCTTTAAGGTGCTCCGTTAAATTGACTATCATTAGGCTGAACTTGCCAAAAAAGTAATGTTTTTGACAATCAATAAGAAAATGTTGTTCTAATTTGTGCCAATGAGTTGAAGTAGAGAAGTAACAATCTTTTCATTTTCCTTGGTGAGTTTTAGCAAGAAAAAGCCATAAATCAACTACATCTTTTTTAGAGATAAGCTAAAACCTGTCCCTAATCTACATCGGCTTTCCTATACTAGATATTTTCTTTACTAGTAAACCTTTTACATGCTGGGATTACTAAATTTAACCAAAACTACTTGCAAAGTAACCTCAATTTCCTTTTAAAAACTGTTTTGGTTAAGCTAAAACCAGCACCGAATAACACTTTACTATTTACCTTTACGAATAGCCCCTAATTAAAGGCTCGCCCTCACTTATCCGACGTCAATTATACGGCAACAGTTTTGTAAATGATATTTGTAAATGATACCTATGAAGGCAATTGTTACCGTTTTTTTATTGTCGCGTGTCGTGATTGGATGTACCAGGGCACTTTGAGCCGCAGTCCCTGGAACAATCACAGTCCTTACTGCCTGAGGGACAAGTACAATGTTTACAATCACAAGTTGATTTTGACTGACCTGCGAATGCAGGGGAGACAATAAAAACTAGTAAACTTAATAGATACAAAATTTTTTTCATAGTGCTTTTAGGGTAATAACTTTATTGGTATTTGTCAATTACAAAAAGTACGTACCCTTCCTAAAATCACACACGGAAATTTACATAAGAATGTATTTAAGAAATACAAGCCTAAAAATCCCTCCCTTAAAAATCTCAGGCCACATTTCCATACTACGTTTTGCAGATTCCAAGATATTTTAAATGAATTAATTTGATTAAGGATTTACTAGTTTTTTAAATTCATTTCATGAGCGGGGTTCTTTTAAAACTATTTAGACATTTTCAAAGGTAACGCAACCATAAATTACTCAACTTTTAAGATTAAAAAACCCATGTTCAGCAAGTTTTGCAAGAAGCCTTTCGTCCAAGTACTCGTGCAAGCTTTCCAAAGAGACTTTATACGTCGAATCAAGAACTTGCATATTTTTTTTGATATCTTCAACAAAGCCCTTAATTAAATTACTGACCTTACCTTCTCCAAGAGTTAGAAATGAATTGTTGACCTTTTTTGAGGTTAAATCCTTGTCTCTGTCGTCAATATCGTCCGCAATCTGAAAAAGCTGACCGAAAGCAACACCCAGATTCCTTAGGCAACTGCAAGCCTCTTTTTCTAACTTGGTTACAATGCCCGCAGCTTCAAAAATCGCAGAAAAAAGCTCAGCTGTTTTTAGTTTTCCAACCTCAACCGGATTAGAACCTTCCGATAGGTCAAGAATTTGTCCCTCGATAAGCCTCATATTTGCGGTCAAAAATAATTTTGTCAGATTACAACTAATCTCCACGTCAAAACCGGACAACAGTATCGCATCAAAGCCCTTAGTTTGAAGCCAGTCCCCAAACAAGATTGCATCGGCTTCGGAGAATTTTTTGTGAATGGTTGGCATTCCTCTTCGGTTGTCGTCATTGTCAAGCGCTGGAAGATCATCGTGAACAAGGGAAGCTTGGTGAATAAGCTCTATACCGCATGCCACCCTTAAAAGGCTGTTAAAGCGATTTCTGTATAATTCGCTATCGATGTCATTTACCAGGCGCAAAAACATAACAGGTCTTGTTCGCTTGCCGCCCGTGTTTATAAGATATCCATACATGGTGGCTAATGATGAGTTCTCTGATTCAAAAATTTCTTCCAAGGCGCTTGAAACAACATTCTCAAGTGTCATGCTTTTAAGTAAATTTTATAATTTATCTTACTTCAATTAAATTGAATTATTTTTCATGACCAAAGTATCCGCGGGAGAAAAGAGGGGGTTCAGATTAAAATCAGTTAAGTCCAAACACTTGAGACCGCTAACCAACAAAGTAAAAGACGCGATTTTTAATATCATTGGAGATTTGTCATCATATCCGGTAGTACTTGACCTTTTTGCCGGAACCGGCTCCTTTGGCTTTGAAGCTTTAAGCCGTGGAGCGAAAATTTGCTATTTCGTTGAATTAAACAAAAGAATTTTTAGGATCCTTGAGGAAAACTGCAAGATTCTGGGATACACCAACAACGTAAAACTTTTTAACGCGGACGCTTTTCGCATAATAGCAAAAACAACTAAACAGTTTGACATCATTTTCGTGGCCCCTCCGCAGTTTAAAGGCATGGCCTTTAGAGCAATGTCGGAAATTTTTGCCCGGCCTAACATCGTAAAACCATCGGGATTGGTTATCGCTCAAGTTGATCGAAGGGAAGACTTAAGAATATCGCCGACCTATTTTAGACTTTTTGATGATAGAATTTATGGTGATACCAGAATTTTATTTTATGAAAGAATTTAAGTTTTTTATTTTATGCTCTGTTATTTTGACCGCATGTGGGAAACCAAACCTCTCAAAAGAATTCCAGCATCAAAAAGAACTAAAACAAACCCCGGAATTGTTCACTTTCTCGGTGGAAGAAAAGCCAAAAGTGATGGCAAATCTCGCGACTCTTTTCAATCATATACTAAAAGTTCCTTTCCAGACTTTGAAATCAGGTAGAGAAACCAGATTACTCTTTCAGCTGGACTCCGAGCCCTACGAAATTCTGATTCAATGCAACGACCAAAATTGCGCTCTAACTAGTATTTCAAAGAGTCCCAGCTCCACTTTGGGAAAATCGATAAACTATTTTCTTGAAACTGGTATATGGGAATACATGAAAAAAAATTAACGCTGTAATGCTAAAGGCGGTTTTTCCGGGAACCTTTGATCCAATAACGGTTGGTCATCTCGATGTTCTAAGACGCGCTTTAAAAATTTTCGACAGGATCACGATCGCGATCTTTGAAAACATTCAGAAAAAACCGTTGTTTCCATTGGAGGATCGACTTGCTTTCATTTCCAAAAGTACGCAAGTTTTTCGAACTAAAGTGTCGGTTGAAACCTTTGAAGGTCTACTTTCCGAATATTGCAAAAAAAATCAAATTCGGTTTGTTATTAAGGGATTAAGAGCCTTGTCCGATTATGAATACGAAACAAAAATGGCCTTAATAAATCGTGAAATAAACCCTGATTTGGAAACAATATTTTTAGTTTCTCCCCCGGAGATGGCCACAATATCATCTTCTGTTGTTCGGGAACTTCTATACTTTAATGGAGATATTTCAAGGTATGTCCCTGAAAAAGCCCTGCAACCCATAATCGCGGCTTACAAAAAACTTCAGTCTGGCAAACTTAGAAATAATAATTAAACAACTGAGTTTACCGAAAGCAAATCTTCCTTATTTTCCCTACTAGCTCGCTAAAATTGTGAATCGGTGGCGAAACAAAGTAAACGTTGTTCAAATAACCCCTCTCGGTGAACCTAGATCCGACTGTGAAAGGAAAATTCGCCTGACAAATTAGCCGACCATAAAAACACTTCATCTTCCTCTGCCTGCGCCTCAGCCTATAGTCCTTGTAACGATAAAGATGAGCGCGCGATGTAATTAACACACTCGGCTCATTTGGCAAAGTATCTAATTTTTGCGCGTATACATTTGACAAATGAAGATGATACAAAAGTTTATCACATGTGATCTTTGGAACATACCCAGTATGAATGATAAGAGACGCTTTGGTATTACACACAAAATCACTTAGTTTTTTTTCTGTGGGTTGAAGGATTATTAAAGTGAGCGTGATCAAATTCCACAAAACATGCCCTAACAATAATGCAAGCTTGAACGAATTCCATCTTAAAAGGCAAATGGCTGGCAAAAGAAAAGTATAAGTTAACAAGTAATACCTTTCAGGCTGTGGCGGAGGCTTGCCGGAGGATATCTCAAAGGGAAGGTAATATATTAAAAACAAAGCGAAAAGTAATAAATGCCTTTTACTCATTAAATTATAAAGCGACAGCATTGCAATTAATCCAAATAAAACGTTTTCATACACGAAAAAAGTTCTGTAAAACCCGTATAAAAAGAAAAACTCTAATCCTTTTAAATAAAACCCGTGATGCTCATTCATTCCCCTTAAATACTCAAAACGAAGACCGTTAATAAAGGCACTGAAATATTTAATTGATTCTGGAAACAAAACCGGTATAACAAGCGCCGACATAAAAAAGAAAAAAAATATCGGCCTTAGCGACCAAGACTTAGCACAAAAAAGGGCTAAAATAACACCAATGTTCAGAAGGCCTGTGTACTTAAAACAGAACGAGACAATTGAAAAGAACAAGGAAGCGAGCATGAGCAGACTGGATCTGTTTTGTAACCATAGAAATAAAAAAAAATAAGCCCAACTAGTGGCAAAAAAAAGACCACTGTCCTCCTTCAAATAACTCCCGGTGACAAATAAAAGACTTGAACTCAACGACAGTATGAAGCTTAAACAGAAGCCATGCAAACCCGCCAGCAAAAAACCGATCAATGAGACACCAACACAACCAAAAAAAACCCATACAGTTTGAATTACTCTAAAAAAGTTTTCAAAATTTCTTACATCAAAATACCTGGCCAAAACAACCGGTATCCGAATAGTTAGAAGCGGGTGATTTATCTTTTCTGCTTGAAATGAGCCTTGGCTTAAGGCATGCGCTTGTGAAAGTTTTAAATTCTCGTCAGGATGATATGACCACTCGGAAAACCTGTCAAGGGACAACCACTTTAGAGATAGAAATATTAAAAGCATCACAAAGCTTGCGACACGTAAAGCCCGGCCAGACTTAAAAGTTTCACTTAACGTTCCCGCTGGGATTTTGGTTTCAAACAACCACAGTAATTTCAAAAGGAGTAAAAATAAATAGAAAAATCCATAATAGTAGGCATTACCATCATACAAAAAAAAATAAGCGTGGATTGCACAAATTAAAGATATTGTGAAGCTTTGCCAAAAATTGAAAAACAACCAAAAGCAAACAGACATAGTCATAACAAACAAACTTACCGACAATTTGGCAAGAAAGTGCGACGGACTGGAGGGAAAATAGCTTGACGGAGAAGTTAGCATAATATTGTCTTTACAATTGCACAACGGACAATTTAATTTTCTGTTTTTAGTTTCGTGATTGCATGTACCGATTACCTGCAAGACGAGACCCCCGATTTTAAGAGTGGAACCAAAAAGATAAGAAAGTTCTTTCTGACTGTTCAAAACCGCGCAGTCCTGGTCTTTGTAATAAAGTGAATTAAAAAAAAAATTAAAGGCGAGCGATAAAAAAATCTTTATGCATAGCAGAACTACTTTTGCCCTGTGAGTGTTCACAGAGTTATACTAATGTCAAAAAACCACTCCCTCTTTGCAGGCAAATTTCGTGTAAGTTGAGCCAAGCCCCGGCTGATCATCTTTGAAAAGAAAAAATCTCAAAAATTCCAAATACGACATTTCGTTCAAATTTTGATAAATCCAACTTCTGATCGGGATTTTCATTGCATTGTTAAAACCATACGGTTTTATATCTTTGCCCTCATCGATAAAAATACAGTCTAAGTTAAGATCTTTTATACTTCCTTCTTCCACAAAATAGATAAACTTGGGATCATCTTTAACATACCATGCAAGAGGCCATGTAGCTTCACCCGTATAACCTATCTTTAAACTTCTTCCAAGTGGGTTTACACCGCTTGTTTTTATCAGCCTGTATATGAAATCTCTGAATTCAATGTTGGTTTGAACCTGACTCAACAAGGAAAACTCGCGCGCTTTTAAGCTGAAATTAACTCGTAAGTTCAAAAGCGTGTAAATTAAGAAGAAAATAAACAACCCTGTGCTCCAACTGACTTTCAATTCGATACAATTCCATACCTTTAAAATTAGCCATGTAAACACCGAAACAAACAGAGTTCCTAGACCGTAATAGTAAAACAAAATCCCTAAACGCGCCAGTTGGTTTCCCTCCTCAACCTGTACGTTTTGAGACACAAAATTTAAAAGCCGTGAGATTACATAAAATAAAACAATAAGGCCTCCAGCAGCTGACAAGCTTTTTATTAGCTCATTTACGCCGTTCTTAGCCCAGTAAATACCGAAAAAAATATAACCAAAAAACAAGGGATAAACGGCTAACCATGGAACTTTTTCCCCCACATACGAGTAAACAAAAAGGTTGGAAAAGAACAAATAACACAGAAAAGATAGCTTCGGATCATTCTTCAAATAATAATCAGTGATCCAAAAACCAAAAATCAAAATATACATACAGGAAATTAAATCGACAGCCCCTTTTAGCTTAAAAAACTTGATGATCCCTGATACCACGGGCATATCTTTGATTAAGTCGTAAACTGGTGTGCCAAAGGGAACCGATGTCATCACAACCGGGAACAATAAAAAAAACACGACAAAAATAAACCGCTCATACACCCGACACGGAACAGTCATCACAAAATGTGAAATGGTTCCAACGAGAAAAACAAAAAAAACCTGCTCATGAAAGGCAAAAATCGAAAGGTGAAAAGAGAAAGGTCCCGAAATTCTTTCCACTTTGTGCATTTCGTACCAATGCTTCAAAGATTTGTAGGTGACATCCAAAACGCCGTTCCAGTTTCTAAACTCAGTAGTAATCAAATAAACGAATAAGAGCAAACCAACCCCTAAGCCTAATAAAAAATTTCTTAAATCCGACTTACTGAAATTACAATTTACCGGAAAATTTGAATTCCTTAACCAAACGTAAAGCAGGTAAGCTGACAATAGGACGATATTTATAAAAAAATTGGCCTTGGTGGCAAACTGTAAAGCTAACCCTACAAAAATCAACCAATAGATCCGGCGGTAACATCCTATAAAAAATACCGTTAATCCCAGGATAACAATATAATCTTCTCTTGCAAACCTTGAATAGTAAATAAGAACCGGCGAAAGAAGTAGTAGTGACGTAACAACTACCAATTCCAAGACTGAAAAGAAACCTGTCAAACAAAACAACGCGAATATCGTCACAATAGAAAAAAAGATGATTGGTAAACGCGGGCTTATGTCAGAGTTAAAATCTACAAAATGATAAAAATACCGCAAAATTAAGTAGAATGTTGGTCCGTGATAAACAGGGTCGTATTTGTAAAAATTCTGACTAGGCTCTTTGTAGAAATTGTACGCGAGCTGAGCGTGAATTGACTCGTCGTGGTGCAGAGGTCGTTCGTCAATTTTATAAAATCTAAAAAATATCCCAAGAAAAAGAGCCGTTATGAAAACTAGAAAATTTCTTAAACCTAAATGACTTAAGAATTCAATCAAATCTCCAAAATGTCTTTAAGGAATCTGGCGAATTTGTCTGGTGTAAAGCCAAAATACTCGGCCAGGTCTTTATCGCTGCCCGAAGCTCCAAAAGTTTCAATGCCGTAGAAGTAAAAGGTTTTATTCATCGCTCCCAGGAACAGTTTTACCGAAGATGGTAATGAAGAAGCCTCGACAAAAACTATTTTCTGACTTTGGAAAATGTCCCGAAGAGACCCACTTTTTTCAAGCAAAAGTTCAAAACTAAAAACACTAAAAAGGTCTATGTCATCTCTACCCAGCTGCTTTATCGCGCGAAAAGCCACTTCAACTTCAGAACCGGTTGAAATTACGGTTAACAGAGGTTTTTCACACGAGATAAGCTTGGAGTAACCATTTTCGAGGTGAGTTAAATCTTTGTCATAAAAGCTCTGATCGAAAGACTGTCTCGAAAGGATAATTACACAAGGTTTTGATTTGCTCTTATGCCACCACCAATACGCGTAAGCGCATTCGACTGGGTTTGAAGGCCTAAAAGTAACTAAATTTGGTATTGACCTGAGATGGCTTAAGTGTTCAATTGGCTGATGTGTTGGGCCATCTTCGCCAAGAAAAACTGAGTCATGCGTAAAAATATACAGCACAGGTAACTCGCTTAAAGCGCTCAGCCTCAACGATGGTTTCAGATAATCCAAAAAACACAAAAAAGTCGAAACAAACGGTTTGAAGAAACCGCTTAGAGCAAGACCGTTTGCTATCCCAGCCATAGCGTGTTCTCTGACCCCAAATCTTATGTTGCGTCCAAGGAAATTCGAACTATTTATATCACTACTTCCTTTTAAGTATGCCTTTGTGGAAGGTTCTAGATCGGCAGAGCCTCCAACGATAGACTGGTCTTTTGAAGCCAGATATTCCAGCATTTTAGATCCCGTGTTTCTTGACGCATCTTTGTATCCTTTTTCAGGACTAGTTATCTCCAACGCATATCTCACAAATTCCTCAAATGTAATATCAGCAACCATCGGATACACAAAACTGCTCTCTGATCCTATGTAACTGGCCTGTTTAAGTTTTTGAGCCTTAACCTGACTAACAAGTTCAACAACACTCTGGGGGACATAAAACTCCTCCAAATCCAGTCCCAAGTTAATCTTTGTAACCTTGACGTTGTCCTTTCCAAGCGGAGATCCATGAACTTCGTGAGTATTGGCTTTTGGAGAACAATAACCAATTTCAGTTCTAAAAATTATCAACTTCGGGGCTGCAACACCGCTGTTTAGAACCTTTTGAAAGGCTTCATCAATTTCCCTGTAGTCGTGACCATTTGCTGTGTAAACTTCCCAACCAAAAGCTCTAAACCGCGCTGCAACATCTTCGGTAAAACAAACTGAAGTAGGGCCTGCAAGACTTATCTTGTTGTCATCATACATTAAAATCAGATTGTCTAAGCCAAGAAAACCAGCCAATGAGCATGCCTCATAACTGATCCCTTCCATTAAATCTCCGTCGCTACACAAGCAAAACACGCGATAACCGGTAAAATTGGGATTTCGAGCGCCGTAAAGCTTAGCAGCCAACGCAAGACCAACACTGTTTGCAACCCCTTGTCCCAAAGGGCCTGTGGTTGCTTCAACACCTTCGAGCAGATGAGACTCAGGATGGCCTGCCAATCCGCTACCAAGCTTCCTGAAGGATTTTAAATCCTCTATGGATAGAAAATCTGTAAACAGAGCCAAAGCGCTATACAGTAAAGCGGAACCGTGACCAGCCGATAAAACAAATCTGTCTCTAAGAGGCCACTTTGAGTTTTTTGGATTGAAACGCAGAAACTTGCAAAAAAGAACCGCCACAATATCAGCGCATCCAAGCGGCAAGCCCGGATGTCCGCTATTAGCGCTCTCAACTTGATCTATGGAAAGCCCCCTTAAAACGTTCGCTAAAAGCTTAATTTCTGCGTAAGACAGAGAGCTTACTTCCATTTTATTGAGCAACCCTCAGCATTAAAAGAGCCGACAGGCAAATCATCAAAAGCTTTGCCATTGAAATATCTTTCAAAGATCAGCTCCAAATAGTTCATGGTCGCGCGTGTGGCATCAAGCGGGTTGTCAACAACCCCGCCGTGGTAGATAAGTACCCTCTTATCGTTAAAAAAGTAAGCTTCCGGGGTGCATTGAGCATCAAATTTTCTTGCCACCTCTTGAGTTTCGTCAAAGCAATAGGGGAAACAAAGCTCAATTTCTTTGGCAAACTCCTTCATGTTTTCAAACGAGTCCTGAGGATACTTGACGGGATCATTAGAGTTAATTCCAACGACTGTCAATCCGTGAGACATCCATTTTTTTACGGTAGAGTTGACCGTTCTGATACTTCCAACAACATAAGGACAGTGATTACACATGAATAAAATAAGAAATCCTTTTCCCTCAAGATCCCCGCTGTTGATAGTTCCAAAATTACAGCTTGGCAAGCTAAACTCAGGCATCAAGGACCCTAAAGGTAACAAATCGCTATGCTTTTCTCTTTTCATTTTCGTCTCATTTTACTGAATTACCGACTGAAAATTAATCATAAATTTTACCTGCTGTACCCAAATTCAACCGACTCGTTCCACATCCTCTGGAACTTAACCATATCGAACACCAATAAATCTATTTGCGAATTGAAGAAAGGTTTTGCCCAGAACGCGTTCGCCAAAGAGCCGACCTTTTCTCCATGGGTTTGAAACAGTTCGCACTGAACAAACCTCACCCACGCGCGCCTGTTGATTTGTCCCCTATGATATCTTTCGCAAAAAAAACTATTCCATGCAAACATCACCTGATTTGTTAACATAGATTGTGGCGTTTCCCAAAGGTCATCTTTGTCTGGCAGTTTTTGCAAAAAATTATCCACCGAGAAATACTGTTTGTCTAGTGACATTCTGGGGAACGAGTACCCGAAAAATACGATTTTGCTAAACAGTCCCTTAGAAGACTGGACTATAGTAAGAGCTACTTGCGTCGTATCGGGCAAAAATGCAAGCTTCCCTTTAACATAAAAACCAACTATTAAATGCAAAAGAAGCAACATTCTTCCAAAACTTGAGTTTGTAACAAAATAACCTATTAGCATAGAAGCAAAAATGTAGCCCGGCAGCAAGTACCTGTGAAACTGCGGAAAAGCTTTCCCTAGATTTATCTCACAAACAAAGTAATAAAAAAGAAACAAAAGAACGATTAGCCCGCTGTTAAGGGTCAAATGTCTGATTGCATAAAAAAGCCCGCCAATTATCAAAATCGAAGGTAAAATGTTTTCATACCTGAAGAACGTCTCAAAAAAGTAAAAAAGAAACATGTAATCAAGAGAAGAAACCAATATGTTTGTATGACCATGCTCTACTCTGCTTACTTCTTTTAAGAATCCCCGAAGGAATTTGCCAAAATTGTTCTCGTCAACCTCGTTAATCACACAAAAAACGGCGAAACTTAAGGATGCGCCCAAGACAATCGACGAAACACTTTCTACAAACCTCCGAAAATTTGAAATATCGGATGATGCCATTTTCACAAAGACCAAAAACATAGAATACATTACCGTTAAAACTCCGGTGTATTTGCTCGAGAAAGCAAACCCAGCGGTAACAAAAACCAAAATGATCCGAAAAATACCGGGTTTTTCAAAAAAAAACAGAAGGCTTAAAATATTTAAACCGGTCCACAAACAAAATATCATGTCTTCCTTTATGGCAACAGATGCTACAAAAGGCAGGAGCCAGGAAACCCATATTAAAACTGAATTAAGTGCTACCTGATTGTTCCAGATGCGATTGCTTGCCATAAATATAGCCGCTGTCAAAACCAAAAACGATGCTAAACTTGCCAAACGTGAATAAAAAGATATTTCGAATCTGTCAATCTTTTCGCCAAAAACTCGAACGAAGCTCGCTCCCGATTTTACTAAGGCTAGCGGATGGAGAAACATAGATTGCTCAAGTGGCTTATCCGCTAAAAGCCTTTCAATTTGAAGAATTTTTATCGGCTCGTCAGGGTGAAATATTGTTCTTGCAGTTTTGTCATAAAAAACCAGAGTAACGAATAGATTTAAACCAAGGCATAAAAAAACAAAAATGCGACTAAAATTTGGAATAAAACAAGCCGTGCATTTATAATCGATAACCGGTTTCAGAGTAGTCAAAATAAATGTTATTAGGAGCGCTAAAGGCAAGTAGAACGCGTTAAACTTTGAATATCCGAATAGCCAAATACAATAAAAAGGCAAAATCGCAAAAGCGACAGCCCAGCTTGATAGGAATAGAAGACTTAGTAAAACAGACGAAACAATAATTAACCATAAACTAGGGATCGATTGCGCTAAAATTAAATCTACCGAGCTGGCTTTTTTCAGTATGAAATCAACCGCCTGACATTTTTTGTTGAATGTAACTCTTACGAAGTTTTCCGACTTTTCAATATCGCAGTCAGGGTTATCTTTAAAACGAATTTTTTTTGGAAACTTAAGATATTTAACGGACGAAAAAAATGAACTGTTTTCAAACCTAGTTAAAATTCTTTCTGTCTCTTCGTCAAAAAAAAAAGAGGGACTTACGGCAAAGTACGCTTTTTGCTCGGGCTTAAAATAACCGACAATAGTTCCCAGTATGAAAAAAAAAAGGCAGGAAAAAACAAACCTCACAAGCAAAACCAATCAACAGAAAACTCTAATTTGCCGAAAATGCGACGATTATTTGAAAAAGGGCCGCGAAGCCAAGTCACGGCCCTGACGCATTTATTTGATCAGGTCTTTTAAAACCTTATTAGGCGAAAATCTGATCCTTTTTCTCGCAGGGATTTTCATCATTTCACCTGTTTGAGGATTCCTCGTCATCCTTGGTTTAGTCTGACGAATCAAAAGTTTCCCCAAACCGAAAAGAGGCAAAGTGTAACCCTTCTTTAAACCGTCCTTGATAAACCTTGCGATATCTTCACAGAGCGCTTTCGCCTGCGACCTGCTTTCCAACCCACAGTAACCTCTGATATTCTCAACAAATTCAGAAAGCGTATATACATTGTTTTGGTTATTGGGTTTGCTTGGATTATTCCATTTTGCAACCCCTTTTGTTTGTAAAGGTCTGGCATGCACAGCGGAACGCGCCTGCTGAGCCCCTCCAGACACTACCCTTTTCTTTTGATTAACTTTTCCTGTAGCTTTTGTCGGCATATTAACTACCTCCAATTTCCGATTTTTAAACTAAATTGAGCATTATTCAATAGAAAAAATTAAAGAAAACCGCAATTTTTCCAAAAAATTTGGGAAATTTAAAGAACTCACCACATTAACACCCTGTTTTTCAAAGCCTCCCCAACCCTCTTGCATATTTTGGCAACCATCCTGATAAAAAGTTGAAAAGATAGTCGACGCCTAAAAACTAAGAAGCACAAAAACCTCTCACTTTGACTTTTAAATTCCTTATTTCCTTAGTGTTTCAAACCATTCCGGTTTTTCGCCACCCACGTAACATTCTTCCAAATTTAGCTTGTTCTTGTTAACGTAATTTGTACTGTAAAACAATCTGATGAACTGTTGTATGAATTCTTTAACAACCTCGATACTTTCACGAAATTTTGACATTACTTCCTGCACAGTTACAGCCTGTTCTTTCCAGCAATCGTAGTCCGTTATAACAGCAAGGTTCAGATAACCCATACCAGCTTCTTTTATAAGGAAAACTTCTGGACAAGCTGTCATTCCAATAATATCTCCCCCTATCATGCGATAAAAGGCTGTTTCAGGCGGAGTTGAGAATCTGGGACCCTCGATACAAACGTAAACAACTTTTTCCGCGTCAACAAAGGCGCTTTTTAAATTTTGCGAAGACTTAACCAGATTTGAAGATTTCTCGCGAAGCTCAGGACAAACCAAAGGTATAGGCGACCAGTGAACAACGCATCCGTCGAAAAAAGTGTTGGCTCTTTTTTTTGTAAAATCCGCGAAATCAGTGACAAAGCAAAATTTACCGGGGACAAACTCTTCCTGAAGAGAACCTACTGCAGACACGCTTAAAACGGCCGTAGCACCGAGTTCCTTTAGCGCAAATACATTCGCTCTAAAATTTATTGATGACGGAGGAACGGAATGAAATTCGCCATGCCTTGGAATAAACAAAAACCTATGATCTTCGACAGCGCACACACTAATTGGCGCTGAGGTCGTCCCAAAAGGCGTTTCAGGAGTTTCTTTTTTTAAAACCCTGACACCATGAAGATGATAAAGCCCAGAACCTCCAATGATTGCCAGCATCGTTTAAAAATCTATGAAAGAATGTAACACTTCAACACGGTTCAAATCAAACTTGCTTTTTAAATGGTTTGCGAGCTCATACAAGCCGAGCGTTTCAGTTTGATAATGCCCGTAACAGAAAACAGATATCTGCGCGTCCTTTGCATAAACCAGCCCACTATACCGTGGTTCGCCCGTAATAAAAAAATTGATACCAAGACTAAAAGCATCGTTCAAAAAAGCGGTTCCCGAGCCTGAAACGATTGCAACTTTTGGATTGCGAACTATTTTCGAGAATCTGAAAACTTTTTTAGCTCTTGTTCCCAAAATTTCATCGAGTTTGTTCTCAAGCTCCTTGGCGGTTCCAAGCCATCTACCGTAACAACCGTACGGAATGTTTTCGTTTGGAAACGGCTTAGGATCTGCTAGCTCTAACATTTTAGCCAAGACATGGCTATGTCCGAATTCAAAATGAGCATCCATTGGCAGGTGACATGCGTATATATTTATGTTGTTTGTGAAAATGTAATTTAATCGTTTCGACATAACCAAATCGAAACGGCCAAGCTCACGAGTTAACAAGCCATGATGGGATATAAGTAAGCCGACTTCTTTTTGTCCCGCTTTGGCTAAGATGTCACCTGTCACATCAACTGAAAGACCCACGTTTTTAACTTGCTTGTTGGCGCATTTAATTTGGAGACCGTTTAACACTATGTCGTCAAACAGGTAAGGCTTAAAAACAGAGTCAAGGTATTCTGTAATTGCCTCAAGGTCTGCCATGTTTAATCTTGATTTTCTGGGTAAATCATAGGATTTTATTACAAGTTTTTAGACATCTAAATGATTTGGTTTTTTCGGAAAAAAGCCCCTAAACCTCAAGCAGATCTTGAGGCAACTCAAGATGTCAAGGAGGATCTATGGGTGAAGTGCCCTAAATGTGAAAGTATTTTGTACAAAAAAGAGATGCTTCTTGCGCTTAATGTGTGCGGAAGATGCAACTATCATTTCAAAATGTCAGCAAAAGAAAGAATCGCAAAGTTTCTTGATGAAGGTTCGTTCACCCCTTTAGGCATCCGATTGCGGTCTAAAGATCCACTGGGTTTTAAAGACAAAAAACCTTATAAAGCTCGATACGATGAGTATGTTCAGAAAACAGGACTTGACGACGCGGTCATTGTCGGAAAAGGCAAACTTGAAAACAAACCGGTTTGCGTTGGCGTGATGGATTTTAGTTTCATGGGCGGAAGCATGGGATCGGTAGTCGGAGAACTACTCAGAGCCTTGTTTGAGGAAGCAATCACACTAAGATATCCTGTTATTGTTTTCAGCGCTTCAGGCGGAGCGAGAATGCAAGAGGGTGTTTATTCGCTAATGCAGATGGCAAAAATTTCAGTCGCAGTTGCAAGGCTAGCGGAAGCCCGTTTGCCTTTCATTAGCATTCTCACCGATCCCACCACAGGAGGCGTTGCGGCGTCTTTCGCTTTTCAGGGAGACATTATCTTAGCGGAGCCAGGCGCGCTTATTGGATTTGCTGGAAGACGGGTCATAGAACAAACAATAAGAAAAAAATTGCCGGACAACTTTCAAACCGCAGAATTCCTATTTGAAAAAGGATTAATTGACAGGATTTTGCCAAGACACTTATTGCGATTTGAAGTGGCTACAATTTTGGATAACTTGATTTCAAGACCATGAACACGAAAAACGCAAGTTTTTTAACACTGCTTTTTGTGTTTTTTTTCAAGGCGTTTTGCCAAATTTCTGAGGAGGAATTCAAAAAAAGTTTTAAAAGACCTGACGAGGCTTTACTTTCGCGGATTAAGCAAGCAGTAACAATACCTGTTTTGACGGAAGATTTCGCCAAATTTTACGCGGATCGCATCACTTACACTGTTGAAGAAGAAAAAGTCATTGCGGAAGGTGGCGGCACTATGATTTACAAAGATACGGTTCTTCAGGCAGACCGACTTGTGTATGACAAAAAGACTGGCGATGTTGAAATTATCGGAAATGTCAGACTGTTTCGAGGACCAAGTATGCTCGAGGCAAAAAAGTTAAAATACAATATTAAATCAGGCACAGGCAGCTTTGACGACGGCAAAGCGTTTTTTATTGACAGTTTTTTTTCAATAAATTCGAAGACAGGGACTTTTCAACAGACTTCGCGTTTTAACCTGAAAGAAACAAATTTTTCCTCATGTCGTTGCCAGGATCTCTCCCAACCGTGGGTATTCTCAGCAAAAGAGTGCAGAGTTGTAAAAAACCAGAATATATCCGCAAAACATGTATTGTTTAAACTCTATGATGTTCCAGTTCTATACATTCCGTACTTATGGTTGCCTCTTGAGGAGACGCGAAAGTCGGGTTTTTTAACACCTAAGCTTGGATATTCGGAAAGACATGGCGCATTTGCCGAACTTCCTTATTTTATTCCTCCGTCTGTGAATTCAGAGCTGACGTTAACTCCATTCTATTACCAAAAAACGCGATACGGTGTGAAAGGAAAGTGGGAGTATCTTCTATTAAATTCAGGTTTTTTTAAAGGGGCTTTTTATTATTCCAACGAAGGGCCGCGAAAGGTTGGTGGGAAATTTGAAAACCGGGGTCTTAACCCTGAGCTTTTCAGAAGAGCCAAAATTGACACAAACAGATTTGGAGGGGCTGTTAAAATTTACAAGCAAATAGTTGAGGAACCAAAAGACCTTCAGCTTGATTTTTTTGCTGACGCAAAACGGGCTTCGGACGACTTATTAATTAAGGAAACCAAAAATGACATAGCAAGATACTCCGCGCCTTTTCTTGTCAGTTTTGCGAATTTGAGAGCTCGATCAAAAAACTTTGGATCTTTAATTATTGGCGCTGAATCCGTGCAAGACTTTGGAAGGTTTCAGGACAGGATATTTGATGAAGCTCCGTCCGTCTTTCATTCTTATTCCAGGAGTCTTCCTATGGTGAATTTAGGGGTTACATCCTTAGCAAGCTCAATTCGGCTCAATTCCAGTTTTACGAACTACATCCGAACCGAAGGTTATGAAGGCAACCGAGTGAGCGTAAGCCCTTTATTAAGAGTCAAAGCCCCGTTATGGTATCTTGGAGAAGTCAGTGTAACATCCTCGTTAGCCCACAAGGTTTATAACACTCAAAAGACAACGCAAAGTTTTGAAGACTCTGTGACAACCACCAGAACTGACATGGAATTTAACACCAAGCTTGAAAGGTTGTACAAGTTTGACAAGGAAACAGTGTCAGCGGAGCCAGCTTTGATGGTAAAAAAATACAAGCATTGGGTTAGTCCTTTCTTTGGGTTTATTAGCCAGGAAAACTCAAAAAATCTTGACAATGTACCAAATTTTGATCCTGTTATTGACAAACAAAGAGATATTAGGGCCCTAAGATATGGTTTCAGAACAGCTTTCAACGAACTTACCAAGTCGGAAAAGTTTGTTGATTTTAATTTTCCCGAAATAATACCTGATATTTACGATTATATTGGCGAATACGGACGCCTTACAACCATCGGTAGGGAGGAAATTTTTGCAAGGGAATACTCGCATAAAAATTTGTTAAATTTTGAGGTGAGCGAGCTGTATAGCCTTGAGGATGAGTTCGAGGCTACAGGTTCTAGATACTCAAACACATCGGTAAAAGGCAGTTTTAATCCAATTGATAACGTAAGTTTCAGGTTTAGAGGTGGAATTGACAGAGACGACACAAGTTTGAACTTTGCGCGACTTGGGTCAAAATCGACTTTTATGGCAACGAGTATTTATCTTGATTATGTTTATAAGAAAATTAAAGAAGCAAGTGACACAAACGAGGTAATAACCGGTATTAAGTTTGATTTGACGGATCGCGTGAGGCTGGGCAGTTGGCTTCGATTTGATTTGGAAGAGAGTCAGCTGTATGACACGTTTTCGGTGGTTCAATTTTCAGGGTCGTGCAGATGTTGGTATGTTGATCTTGGGCTTGAAAGACAAAAAAATCCTGATGATTTAAAGTTAAGCCTAACAGTGGTTCTTGCTGGAATTGGCGATGTGGCGCAGGATCTTCCTATTTTTTATTCCGCTCAGGAAGAAGAGGATTGATCAGATTGATTTCAGGAAAACCTGAAGAGAATTTTTATGTCTGATAGACACTGAGGGTCAGTAAGAAAGCAGGGTTATTACTAAAAGTTTTAAGATGTTGGTAATCTTGATACTTGGAAACACGTCAATAAGAAAACAGGGTTATTATGAAAATTAGGTTTTAGATTATGTTTTTAAAAGTCTAAATTAACCTGTTTTTTTTTACTAGACAGATAAGCAACTTAAAAATAGTGGTTTTGTTGTGCGTTGCAGCATTGCTTCTAATTATTTAAAATTTAAGCTTTTTAACTTGAATACTTGGAGATATCCCGGCTTTTTTCGAATAATTAATGTACAACCTAGTCAAAAACTTTACCTTAATTGAATTAACGACAAGTTTCGTTCTTTAACCAGTCTTCATATTAATTTAGTAGCCTTTAACAAAAGGTGCCAAAAAATTCTTAATCATTAATTAATTTCTCGAAAGAGGTTCTTAAAAAGCTATTAAGGGCGTTAGGAAAAATTCGGTTTTTAAAACCTTGTCCTAGAAATTTTTGCGTTCTTTTATTAGATTTATTTGAGGCTTATTGCTTGTTTTTTTTTAAAAATTCAGTTTTTCAACAAGTCCTACAAATCCTAACAGGTACCTTTGCAAAGAACAACTTGCTTTGGTTTTTCAGAGGGTAAATATGAAATTTTGAAACATGTTGTATTGACAACAATATCCAAAAACTAAAGGATTTATTCAAGATCTTTACAAAGCATCAAACAAGCCACTAAAAAGGGTTTCCCTTCTACAACGCAACCTTAAGACCAGTTTTTGGCAAATGTTTTCCGAGTGGGCAACTAGGGCTGTTTGCCTTTGTTAACCCTTTAATAGAAGTTCTATTTCTGCTTCGTAACCTTTTATGACATTGAAAAGATAAGGATTTCGTTGATACCTGTCGATGTCTTGAA
>JANWWW010000080.1 GCA_025055295.1 Deltaproteobacteria bacterium
CAGGTAATAATCCAGAAGATCTAGGCCATAAGCTATATGAAAACCTTGAAAGTATAGCGACGCGGAAATTGATACACCAAGATCCAACATTATCATTTACCGACGATGCTGGAGTAGCTAGACACTTTTATAGAATAGCTCAAACGCTGGACGGATTGCTCTTCGTTGTGGGACAGCCGACCAATACGCTAGTAAATATTGCGTATATGGCTTCAAAAAGGCAGTTAGGAGTCTCCCATCATGCTGTGGCAGGGCTGTTTGTTTTATTAGGAGAAGAGCTAAATCTTTTCGACAGATCATTGGGGCTCGAAATTCTCTGCGACAGATTGCGACAAACCAAGAGTTACAAATTAAACTCAGCGTTAAAACGCGTCGATAGCAGTCTTCGATCTGTAATAGAGACAGTTAGAAATCCGTCTACTATGGAAATAACCACTCGTTATGTGAAAAATCCGGAGCTATTAGCCAAGCTTCAGCTCATCACACTGCTGGTCGGGATTTATTACACAATGAGAAACCCCGAAGAACAAAAACATGGAAACATAGTCAATTAAATCGAAAAATACGGAAACAAAACATCATCGTGTATACACTAAAGTGAAAAATTTTTATCTAAAACAATCCATAACTAAGAGTTTACATTTTGGAAAGATTGTTTGAGTTATTTTGTTCACTGTCCAATACCTCTCTTAAGTCATCAATTTTTAGAACTTTTTTTTCAGTGTCAATGAACTTCAGGATATTATATTCAAAGCCTTCGAGTATTATCATCTCGGGTTTGTCCGACGATGGTCCTTTGACGTATATAATCCAAGTAGGATAATCTGTTACAAAGTCAAACCGAGGGTCTTTAGTGTTAAAACCAAAAGAGCTGAAAAGCTTAGCAACGAATGCATATGAAGGGTCTTGAGCTAAAACGGATTCAATTGTTTGATCTCTGATTTCATCAATTTTTTTGTTATCTTCGTCACTTAGAGAGTCGCTATTCTGTAAAAGTATAGAAGCAAGAAAAACTTTTAATAGCGTCTCTGGAGTGAGAGCGTCTGACAACATGAAATTAACAGCTTCTTGCACATCATCTAGCTCTTTATACTTAAATTGAATAAAAGTGGGGATGTTCTTTAAGAGAAGCTCTTTCGCAAAGTCGAGCTGTTTGTAGTGCTTATCTGGCTTGACAAGCAAAATAACTTGACGAATGTCGAGAAGTCTATAGTCTTCCGGGAAGGCGCAAACCAATAAAAATAAAATTACCCTAACCATATTCTTTAAATCTTTTAGTTTGAGGATTTCCATGCAAGCAACACTCTCTTTTACCCCATAGATAAAAGAGTTGCGATTGGCCCGAAACATCGTCTACCAGCGGATTTCCCACGCCTTTTCTTGAAAGATCTTTAGCTTGTTTGAAAAATGTTCCCATGTTTTGGCATTTGTACGGCTTGCCAAAAATGGGCTTACTGGGATGAATATTTAAAATTCCATCCTCGGGCAAAAACCCTAGTTCAGCGTGAGATAAATCGGATCTTAATTTTCTCTGGCTATCGGATAATAGATAGTCATTAAAGTAAACCACAGAAAATAGACTTCTAGCTAGCGCTTGACGATGAGAGTCAATTGAAAAGTAAGAAGGATTTTTGGAGACTGCATTTAGACCAAGAAGGCAACGGGATTCAGGGGTGGAGGGAGTAGGTAAGTTTTTTCGCAATCTAATGTCGAGCATCTTATACAGATCAGTGGGAGTGTTGACATTAGCTACGAGCGAAGTTGAGTCACCATTTGACCCTGTTGCCAAGCCGATATCCGCATATCCACATTCGTCTAATGAATGAGGTCGTCTAGCATCTAGGTATTTTTTGGTAAACTCCCTCAATTTTTGGTTGTTAAGACTTTGAGCAGCAAACTCCGCAAAATTGGGAAAATTTATTGCAAAAAAGTTTCCTATAGGCTGATTTTTACTAGCAGGTTTGAAAACGCGTAAAGGAGAAGGGAAATTTGGATTAAGTTCCGCCGGGTCTGGATATTCAGCGAATGTTATACCTCCTAAACGTTGAAAAACTTTGTGGTCTGAAAAAAATAAACTGATGTTTCTTTCAGGGTCTCGAGGATCTTGCCAATTGCGGGTGAACCCTGTTCCCGGTCTTTTACCATGCCAATAAACGGTTGGAAGTGGTGGCTCAAAAGTATATTCGTTACAAAACCTTCGATCGGTTCTTCTAAATTCGAAGAATAACCAGCGGATACCAATTCTTCTTGGTCGGTTAAAAATGTCTTGTATAGACCGAGCTACACCCCTCAGGTGATTAACATCAAGGCCAAAGCTCGACCCGGTTGAGCTTGAACTATGCAACCACGAGGTTCGTCCCCATCCACGCCCACTTAAAAAGTCTATCAATGTATCCATATTACCTCCCCGCTGAAAAATATTTCCAATTTCCTGAGCCATATCGATAAACCTCATTCCTTGATTGTTAATTAAATCTCGAGCCTGACTAATAAATTCAATTAACCGTAACTTATCACCAATATCTAAGGCTCCTAATCCACCGAAAAAGAACCACTCTCCCATTCGACACCAGTCAAACTCGACCATTGGGACAATGTTTTGGTTATTGACCTCATGGTTAACATATGTAAGGAGCTTTTGCACCAACGGTCCTGATAAAGGAAACTGAGAAATAGCAGTTGCCCCCGAATTACTTGTTAGAAGAGGTAAATTACTTAGAGCTGAATTGCGAAACCTGCGATCCTGAGAAGTAGCTGTTCCATAGTTCGAATACAAATTTAGTAGACTTTCAAAACTTTGTGACCTTGTTCCTGACGATGTGGAAAAAGGAACGTTAGCTCCACCTAACTCAGTCACAGCTGACGAGATAATCTGTTTTTCCAAATTTCTTTCTAACTCAAGCAAGTCATCAAGAGACCTGTTCTCATCTCTTGCTATGGTTTTTAGAGCCTGAATGTTATGAAGCGAGAGGGTGGCGGGAAGATGCGCCTGAGACCAACTGGCAACAAGGTAAAGCCTTCTTAAAAAATCCTCGTATTCCCGTTTGTTAGGAATGTTGTTAGAGGCATTCAGGATCCAAGCGGGGAAGCGTCTGCTGTGGAGCAAAGTTTTTGCAGTTTCAGAAACAAGAATAACCTGACGGTAACTAACAGGCATAAAATACCTGTCACCGCAGTGTATACGCGGACAAAATCGTCCACAGGGAGATCTAATGATTCTTTCTATACACCCACTGTTAAATGGAAACCCGCGGCCTATTAAGTGCCTTCTATAACAGCCGTGGGGTCCAAAATTTCTTGGGTAAGATCCCCCAAATCTCATCCTAAGAATGTCTGGGAGAAATGTATCCACTGCAGTGTCTTCGAAGAAGATTTTGGCGTCATTTACGATGAGATGTTTTAACATGTTCTTAGCATCATCGGCAGAGGGCGATGCTACGGTCGTAGGCCCGGCTCCTTGCGGTATTAAATTTCGAATTTGAGAAGGGGTATAATGCTGGGAACGAGCTAAGTCGACAACTCGCTGGGATTTCTGACACTGTTCCCTGATAAGTGGCGTGCGGGCGTTGCCGGTACATAAAGTCCCCTCTTTGGCATGTTCAAACACCTCTTGATGATCCAACGTGTTTCCTATCTTAGTTTCATATTCTGATATTTGCACGGCATTGTCACTGGTTAGCGGAACTGTTTCCTGAGAAGATAAATAAGCAATAAAAGCTAAGCTAAAACTTAAATACCTCATTGCCTTCTAAAGTTTTAAACTCTTTTTCGGAAGGGCCTAAAAGCACGAGTGATGGTATGCACGAAACCTTAAACAGCTCAATAAACATACTGTCATATGGATTAGCCAGTAAAAATTTGTCAGCTTGCTGATGAAATTGAATTAATTCAGCGGGGCTACTAAGTTTGGACTTTTGTTCCGGTGTTCCAAAAAATAATGCATAAGTGTTCTGGCCAGAACCTTTGGGAAGTTTGTTCTTTTGTTTCTTTTTAGTCGTATCACATGGCTTAAGTGTTACAGTTGAAACGTTGGAATCAGTTTTGGACATTTCCTCAAGCCACACCGGTAAAGCTCGTGTAATTTGTTCTTCTAGTTCTTTGAAAATCTCGTCTAACTTCGCCGCAGCCAAATTTTTAGCCTCATTCGCTTTTCGCACAAAATCAGGCTCGTCATCTTGCGGTAAATCAGCGTTTTTAGTATCGGTGTCGGCAACAGGGTTTACAGGATCGCTATTCTGTCTCTTGAAATGAAACAAAACTTTTGAGCTGCTAATAAGTTCGTCTTCGTCTGAGAACTCTTCTTGGTGAGACTTATTATGGTCCTGATCATAGCTGGTTTCCGTCAAACTCGGATTGAAACACAGAAACAGGCACGTCAACTTCATCCAAGCCAAAAGGATTATCGGGGGAGCTGTTTTTTTGATCATTTCAAAGAAGCTATCCTTTAACACATTCTCTGAATTTTCCGCTCTGTTGCTTCAGATTTTTTGATACAAAAATATCTAACTTTGGATAAATTCAATGTGAGAAAAAGTTTTTTCTTTCTTTTAATTCTAACTATTATTTTAGCTGAGGACGAAATCGACAGCGTCAAAGCAAGAGGACAAACCGTTTCAAGCTTCTTTCAAAATTCAGCTGAATTCTACGACAGTTACAATTCTTCGGTTTTTTCGAAAGCTCCTGAACAATCTGAACCACCTCAGCTAGGAGAGTTCAAAAACTACGATGAGCTTCCACGGAAAGTTAAAAACAATAAAAACCCTAAACAAAAACCGCTGATGCCAACCAGTCGCGGTGAGATCATTGCTCGTTATGGCGACCCTAAAACGATGCCAGCTGTGGACCCTGAGGAGTTAAAAAACGCTCCGCCATGGATTAAAGGGGCTGTTGCAGCGTGGTATGCAGGCGATAAAGAACTATTTAATGAGTACATCGCAAAAAACGCTGAGCATCATGAGCATATTATGGCTATTCACCGGATGATTTCTGCTGGAACCAACGAGATTATGGATAAGCGTCAATTGGTTGGTAGCGACCTTAAATCCGGGAAGGAGTTTGAGAAAAAGCTTGCAACTATTAATTTTGTGGAGAAAGTAGATCCAAAATTTATGGAAAAACTGGATCAACCTGCTCCTAGTTTTGGAAGCGATCTTGGCAAAGAGGAAGCCGTTTACTCCCTTAGTCGGCTGTATGATGCTTTAGCTTCCAAAGATCCTGAAAGATTGGATCAATTGGCGCAAGACATAGTCAATCACTATAACCTCAAGGGAAGAGCTTTTTCGGTTAGAGTTTTGTTCAACCCAACTAGTTCTGGAGCGGTTGCTCGACTTAGTCAAGCATTAAAAACCTTTGACGAGTTTCCGGAATTACTTACAGATATAAAGGTTATTTGTGTAGTGCATTGTACTTCTCAAGACGTTCTTCTTCTAGGTGGTCAAAAGAACATAAAAGTATCTTTCGAGACAAATGAGCAAATCAGACCCGCAGACCAAAAAAAAGATATAGAAATATTCCTTGTTGATAAAATTTCCGGAGAAGCAGTACGTCTACATGAAGCAAACTCCCTACTTTTAAGACATTTATTTATGGCAATTAAAGCAGGTTAATCATGAGAATTAGGATTTTTCCGCTGGCTATGAGCTTACTTTTAACATCGTTATCCAGTCAAAGCCAAGCCGTAGGATCAATAGAGGGTAGAGCACGGGTAAACGATGCTGGAGTGGTATTAGATCCAAATTTAGTGCTTAGAGAACAAAGTAACAGAGCAGCAATGGTGTCACTTACAGCTTTGGAAGCTCTTGGGATCAACTCCTTGGCTCTGTATTCTGGTATAAACGCCCGTGTTAGTGAAAACTCCAATTCTCCTCAAGGAGTTACAGCATGTGAGCAGCACTTAAGATATAGTGGTTTTGGAGATGGAGAGGCGAGAATACTATGTAGACAGGCCTCTGCAAACCCTACCAATCCTACTACAGGCGGATCAACTAATCCCAATCCTGCTAATCAAGCAGCTCTTCAAGCTTTGGCTCAGATGGATTTGGTGGCAATCCCGGGAATTATGGGATTAGCCTGGCATATCGCCGAGCTTCCGAAGGACGAAGTGGCAATACGGGCTGCGAGGGTATTTTCATCTTTTGCTTTCCGAAGAAGCTTAAGTCTTCACCACTCGACGATACAAAGCGGAATAACTCTACCTTACAGAGTGTTGAACTTGAATTCAAACGCAAATGGATTGCCAAGAGAGATTCCGCCTGAGTTAGAGAGATCGGTTTTTCTATCGAGCCTTTATTCGGTAGCCGATGTTTTGTTACATCTGTCGAACTCCACGCAAAACGCTGGAACTATTAGGCAGAGACTAAGAGACACTAGAGAC
>JANWWW010000081.1 GCA_025055295.1 Deltaproteobacteria bacterium
ACTAATGACTTCAAATAAGCACTGTCTTACCCGTTTTACTTGCGGATAGTAACGAGCCTAAAATTTTTTGAAGCGACCGGTTTTGATCTAATTATGCATTTCCAAATCGCCATAAATCGTTTGGATGTAAGCGATTTGACCTAAATGATAGGTTAGGTGATTATGATGCATCCAGAGGATTTCAAAAATACTCATCTTCCCCCAGCCAGTTTTCACTGTGGTTGACCATTTTCCGGGCGGGAAACGTTCAAACACTCTAAGCAACGAATTTGTCTTCAACCTAAGTTGCCTCAACACATCATTTAAACTGGTAAAACCTTTCGCTTTGTTCATTTCTGCTTGCCACTTTTCCTCGGTCAATGTTGAAAAATTTTCTTTTGCTGAAACAACGAGCAAATTCGCTAACGCCAAACATTCCTGCGATATTTCAATAACAGATCTCGCTGTTTCAGACGGTTTCCAATTGACTTTATCATCGCTAGTCTTTGATGCATAAGCTATAAACTCCTTTAGAGCTTTCAAAGTTAGACTTTTTGTAACATCAAACGGTTTCATGATTTTTAATTTTACTAACTGTTTCAAAAATTCAGAGAGTTTAATTTTTTTTTTCTCAAAGTTAAAATAGTGGCCTTATGGCTGAAAGGACGCTGATTTTGATAAAACCAGACGGAATAAACAGGAATCTTATAGGAACAATTTTGGCTAGATTCGAGGGCGAAGGATTAAAAATCCTTGCTTTGAAAATGTTTAAATTCACCAAAGGTGGCGCGGAAAATTTTTATGCGATGCACAGAGAAAAACCGTTCTTTGAGGAATTAACTTCGTGGATGAGTTCTCAGCCAATTGTTGCGGCTATTTTGGAATCCGAGAACGCAATTAGCAAAGTGCGTGACATAGTTGGAGCCACTAACCCTGCCGAAGCGCGTCAAGGAACCATTAGGGCTCTTTATGGAACTTCGGTAGGACAAAACGTTGTTCACGCTTCAGACTCCCAAGAGGCTTATGAAAAAGAAGTGAGAATAGTTTTTCCAGAAGGAATTGAACATTTTTAACGCACATACAGGCAATAGACACAAAATTTACGTCTTTAGCTATCGTTTAAATACTTGAAGCCGAAAACTAATATTAGGTCTCCTGTCACTAAAAATGTGAAATAAAAAGGAAAATTTGATAAACTACGATTTCGATTTACATGATATTTTCACTGGTCCTGGGAAGTTTAGTTTGGTTCGGTATATTTTGGTTATCGTATGTTTTGTTCAACAGGTACATATTCAAAAAGTTCTGGGAAACTTATTTGGTTAGAAGGTCCTTGCTGGAAGATAATCCAAAACTGGCAAAAAATATTGAAGCCGAAACTTCAAAGCTTTTGGAAAATTATAACCAAATGCGCAGAGAAATATCTGAACAAGGCAGCACGATTATTCAAAGCTACGTAGAAGACGCACTTGGCAGAAGGCGTCAAGAGCTGGACAGGATCGATCAGGAAATAAAAACTCTTGTAGTTCAGTCGAGAGACAAACTGGATAAAGACATTAAAGAAAACGAGGGATCAATACAAGAGATTGCAAAAAAAAGTGGAAAAACACTCGTCGATAAACTTTTAGGTGGCTCGGTTGGTTAGAGTTATGGCAGATTTTTCAAAGCGCCTTGCCTTTGCTATCGTTTTCCTCGGGTTGTTGTATCCAACCACAGGCGTTTGCGGTGGCACAGCAGGGGATCTCCACAAGTTTTGGTTGCACTTTCTCATATTTTTCGCGATTGTTTCCATTCTTTTTTATCGCAAATTTATGCCTTTTTTTTTGGACTGGGCGACCCAAACTGACAAAGAAATTTCAGACAACGTTCATCAGTTAGTTGTGGCTCAATCAAGAAAAAAAGAGGCCGAAGAAATGCTTATGAATTTTGGCAAGGAAAGAGAAGAGATCCTTGCTGAAGCTCACCGCATTGGCCTATCCAGAAGGGACTCCATTTTCCAAAAACTCAAAGAAGAGGTGGCGCTTAGAGAAGCATACAGAGACCAAATAAGAAAAGAACTTGAACGCGCCTCACATGAAGCATTGCGGAAACACATTGTTCTGCTGGCCACAAAAGAAACCCGGAGGCTTTTGGAGGCTGTTCCTATCGTATCCCAGTTAGAGTTTTTTAATAAGCTGATGAAAAAAACAAATGGCAATTAGATTGCTTTCTTTGAAACTTGTTGCCTCAAGCAGTGCTTCTCGTCTAAAGGCGGTCGGTTTGTCTTTTGAAGAGTGCCAATCAATTTTGAGAATTCTTCATCTTTTATTCAAAAGAAAAAATGATCTTCTGACACACAGTAATAATCAAAACGAAATTATAAAATTGTTGCAAACAAAATATGGCGAAGAGGCTATAAAGTTAGTGCTTTGGTTCATTGAGCTGTTAAAGAAAACCAAATCCGCACAGAAAGTTAAAAGTTTTCTCGCCAGTTTTGAAAAAGAGCTCTTCAGAGCTTTTGAGAAAAAGAAAGTAGTTGTGGTAAGCGCCTCCGAATTGACCCAAAGCGAAAGGGAAAAACTAATTAGCTTACTTATTCCCTACGGTGTAAAAAACGATGACTCTATCCGGTTTTTGGTTGACCCATCGTTAATCGGCTCTTTTCGTGTTTTTATCAACGGAACCATTTTAGATGCGTCCTTTGAAACTTTGATTAACCAGTTTTATAATTTTTAGCGCAGAAAGATGGAAATTAAAGATTTTGAGCGTTTTTTTGAAGAACGTTTATCGAGTTTTTCCCCGAACATAAATGTTACCGAATACGGCAAGGTTTTCTTTGTGGGCGACGGAGTAGCAAGAATATCGGGACTCGATGACGTGTTGAGCTCTGAACTTGTTGAGTTCGAAAACGGGGTGAAAGGGATAGCATTTAACCTCGAGTCTGACTCTGTAGGAGTTCTTATCATGGGAGAAACCTCGGAAATCAAAGAGGGGATGATCGTTAAAAGGACTGGAAGGGTAGCTGACATAGGCGTAGGAAATGCTCTTTTGGGTCGAGTGATTGACGCGCTGGGAAATCCAGTGGACGGTCTTGGCCCAATAATTTTCGAGGCAAGAAGGTTAATAGAGATTAAAGCGCCCGGGATTGTTAAACGACGCCCAGTTCACCAACCATTGCAAACAGGAATCAAAGCCATTGACAGTATGACTCCAATTGGACGTGGTCAAAGAGAGTTGATTATTGGCGATAAAAAAACTGGAAAAACTGCCATCATCCTAGACACAATAATAAATCAGAAAGATCAGGATGTAATTTGCATCTATGTCGCAATCGGTCAAAAAAGAAGTTCTGTCGCTCAGATTGTCGAAAAACTTAGAAGTTATGATGCATTGAAATACACTATTGTTGTGGCTGCTACGGCAAGCGATCCTGCGCCTTTACAGTTTTTAGCTCCGTATTCCGGTTGCAGTATAGGTGAATACTTTATGTGGCAAGGAAAACACGTAATGATTGCCTATGATGACCTCTCCAAACATGCTCAAGCTTACAGAACAGTTTCTCTTCTCCTAAGGCGACCACCGGGTCGTGAAGCTTATCCGGGTGATGTTTTCTACTTGCACAGTCGGTTGCTCGAAAGAGCGGCTAAACTCTCGGATAAAGAGGGAGGCGGATCTTTGACGGCTTTACCTGTGATAGAGACACTGGCGGGAGATGTTTCAGCCTATATTCCGACAAACGTTATTTCAATAACTGACGGTCAGATTTATTTGGAAACAGACCTATTTAACGCGGGCGTAAGACCGGCAGTCAATGTGGGTCTGTCAGTGTCAAGAGTAGGAGGTGCCGCTCAAACGAAAGCGATGAAAAAAGTAGCTGGCACCTTGAGACTTGATCTTGCGCAGTATCGAGAAAAACTGACTTTTGCGCAATTTGGAACGGATCTCGATAAAGTTACTTTGCGTCAATTGGAAAGGGGTAAAAGAATAGTCGAAGTTCTAAAACAGGATCAGTACAAGCCCTTGCCGATGGAGCTTCAGGTAGTATGTTTGTTCGCTGTAACACGGGGCTACATGGATAACATACCAGTTGAGAAGATTAAGGACTTTGAAAGCGAGATTTTATTGAGTTTTTCGTCCGAAAATAAGCATATTGCGGAAATTATAAAAAACACGGGAGATTTAACAAAGGAAACGGAGAATCAATTGGACATGGCGCTGAAAAAACTTCTTGAGAAACAGGGTTACTCTCATAGTGGTTAAAAACAAACATGCCTAAAGGTAGAGAGATTTTAAGACGCATACAATCCATTAAAAGCACCCGTAAAACGACTTATGCGATGAAGCTCGTAGCAGGAGCAAAACTAAAGAAGATTCAGGACTTGACAATTTCTAGTAGGGATTACGAGAGAGCCCTTTTGGCGATTCTCAGCAACATATTTATCGAAGGCTATTCTCATGTTCTATTTGAAAAACGAGCTGATACAGAAACCAAATTAATTGTGGCCATAGGTAGCTCGCGTGGACTCTGCGGAGGATTTAATTCAAATTTAAAAAAGGCTTTGGAAAAATTTGTGTCAAATCATTGTTGTGAGGTTTTCGTAGTTGGGAGGAAGCTTGCAGAAATTTTGAGATTCACGCGAAAGTTTTCAATAATTGAAGTAATTGATATAGTGCCAGACTTGCCTGACATTAACTTTACTCAGATGGTGGTCGACAGAATAAAAAAACATTACCTTGACAAACGATATCAGGAAGTTAAGGTTCTATATACTAATTTTTTCTCCGTGCTTGCGCCTAAGCCTGAGTTCAAAGTTTTACTTCCAATGGAACTAGAAATCAGTAGAGTTGGGGAAGAAGTAAAGGACACTTTTCTTTTTGAACCCGGGCTACGTGAGGCTTTGGATTATGTGATTCCGAGATTAGTTGAAGTGAAACTTCTTCAAGCGTTTCTGGAGTCAAAGTGCTCGGAGCACGCGTCTCGCATGGTGGCAATGGAAAACGCTACAAGGAACGCCGGAGAACTCGCTGAGAAGTTGACATTAGTAGCGAATAAGCTAAGGCAGAGCGGTATCACTGCAGAGATTTTGGATATAATTGGAGGGGCGGAAGCCGCAGTAAGTGATTAAAGTATAACGATTTTAGTATGGAAAACCACGTTAATAGAGAAGGTAGGGTTTATCAGGTCTTTGGAGCAGTTGTCGACGTAGTCTTTGATGATCCGGCAAGCTTGCCGCGCATCAATGATGCTCTTGTTACGACCAATCGTTTTATAAACGATAAACCAAATAACCTTTACCTTGAGGTTGCTCAACATTTAGGTGACGGGATATGCAGAACCATAGCTTTAGATACTACAGATGGCATTAAGCGAGGTCAGCCGGTTTACTCTTTGGGCGGTCCTATAAAAGTTCCTGTAGGCGAAAAGGTATTAGGAAGAATTTTTAATGTAGTAGGCGAGGTTACAGACGAGTTAGATCCTGTGAACACTGACCTTTATTGGGAAATACACAGACCAGCCCCATCATTTCAAGATCAAAATCCGGCCAAAGAAATATTAGAGACTGGAATCAAGGTAATAGACCTTTTGTGTCCTTATCTTAAGGGTGGAAAAATTGGCTTATTTGGAGGCGCTGGCGTAGGCAAAACTGTGGTAATAATGGAGTTAATACACAATATAGCTAAAGCCTATGGCGGTTACAGTGTGTTTGCAGGTGTTGGCGAGAGAACTCGAGAGGGGAATGACCTTTGGTTGGAAATGAAAGAGTCGGGCGTAATAAATAAAGCAGTGCTTGTCTACGGACAAATGAACGAGCCGCCCGGAGCGAGATTTAGAGTTGGACTAACTGCTTTGACAATGTGTGAGTACTTTCGAGATGTAGAAGGCAGGGATGTTCTTTTATTTATAGACAACATCTTCCGTTTTATGCAAGCAGGGTCGGAGGTTTCAAGTTTGTTGGGAAGAATCCCAAGCGCGGTGGGTTATCAGCCAACCTTGGGCAATGACATGGCAGCTCTTCAGGAAAGAATCACCTCAACTAAAAAAGGGTCTATAACTAGTGTTCAAGCAGTCTATGTGCCAGCAGACGATTACACGGATCCAGCGCCAGCAACTACTTTTGCTCACCTTGACGCAACTACCGAATTAAGCAGACCGATAGCAGAAAAAGGAATTTACCCAGCGGTAGATCCTCTGACCTCAACTTCAACTATTTTGGATCCATTGATT
>JANWWW010000082.1 GCA_025055295.1 Deltaproteobacteria bacterium
TACGAAACGTATGAAAACATCTTGCGCGAGAGCGCATCGATACCAAAAGACGCCCCGATCTTTGACAGAATACGTAGATTCAGAAACATACTCAGAGAATACCAGAAAACTGGAAATGTTTTTTAACCTTGTGCACGCTAAGATGAAAAGGTAAAAGCTCGGTTCGCAATAACCTTTGTGTCAAAAGGTTAAGCGTCACTATCTTAATTCAATTTTGAATTTCCCCTAGGTAGAAATGAATGATTGGTAAAAGTTCGGTGAGAATGAATAGAGCGTCTCATTGTTCAAATATTTTCGTTTTTTTTACTGAATAATCCCTACTAAATAAACTCAGACGCGTGAACTGTTTAAAGTTACAACTGTGCCACGGAGAATCAAATAAAAGATCATGCTAATTACAATTCTTGGATAACTTGACTTTTGCCAAAACGAAATCTTCATTGTTTAGCCTTTAACTGAGAAGTAAAAAATTTCGCATTTTTTGAGGCTTTCAATCTCAATTTTCGAGCTATTCTCGGTTGTTATCGCTAGTCTTATTGTTTCCACTAGATTAGGCTTGTTCAAAACTTTTTAAATTACTGACTGATATGTGTTTTTTTATTAATTTATCTCAAACAGGTAAATTTCAATCAGTCTCATAATTGCGGGCAAAGATACGCGTATCCAAACGAAGACTTAAAGAATTCTATGTGTAGTCGCCAAAGAATTATTTATGATACTATCTTGAAACTTTGTTTATTTATTCTTCTGCGAAAAGTGTGAGCTGAATTTAAGGCTAAAAACAACCAAAGAAACCTTGAAAATTTAATGCGGTATCGATAATTGGTACTATCGAGCCCTTAGTTACTACCCGGTTTTCAAGACGGAATCCTAAACCATTCACTCTGGGTTTTCTTGTATATACCAACAAACATTCTGTTTTTAAGGTCACCTTAAAGGCGTAAGGCGACCAGACGAGTGTTGACACTTATGACTTACTCGAACAGCAATCTACCTATTCGTAGTATATCCGATCCCGCTTTTATCGCCTCTTCCCAATCATCACTCATACCAGCGCTCATTATTAAGTCTGGGAACGCGTTCCTTACAGCTTCAAATTGTTTCAATTTCTCGCTAGGAGAAAGATCCTGATTTAAAATCACCATCACTCCCTGAATAGTTTGCCTGAAGTCCATAATTACATGCTTGGCGTCTTCCAAAAAGAAACCAGATTTTCTGGGATCTCTTGATATATTGACTTGTATGAAACAAGAAACCCCTGCGCTTTTTAAAATGTTTAACTGTTTAACACTTTGGACGCTTTCTACGAAAACACCCAACCTAATCAGACTCTCAAGGATCCTTGTCTTCGCTACTCCGATATAATGAAAATCATCATTGGAGAGATAGCTCAATTTTTTCTTGAGTTCCCCTAAGTAATTTTCCCCAAGTTTTAGTGTTTTAAAGTTATAATTCTTTAAAGTTTCATAAACGGATTTTATTAGATCTGTCTCTCGTCCTTTGGAAACGACAACAAGACCTATGTCCGAAAATGACCTGTTGATCTTAGCTAGAACTTCTCCCAATTCGTTTAGAAATTTTTCCATTTACGTTTGCCAAAGTGTCTCTTCAGGAATAAGTATAATTTTAAGCCCTGAACAAATCGACTATTCATTTCAGTATTCAATTCAGTCACTAAGAGATAACAAATAAAAGAACTAACAACCAAAATTATATGAATTGACAAAACATTAGTACCATTCGCCGTTTACTATTATTTTGTTCTATCAGTACTTAATCAAATAATTCACTAACTTAATTGCCTAAGTTGAGTACACATTTTTCACGTTTCTTAAAATTCAAATTTATCCACCATAAATTTCAAAACCTAGCGTTAAGGTTTAAGACCAACTATAGTTAAACTCTTTTTTTAATTGTACATGCATTTATTTTTTGCCCTTTAAAGCTTGCATTCTGTTAGAGTTTTACCCGATCCTTACAAGGCGAGGTAGAAGTCACCGATACAGATACTCACAAAGCCTTACTTGATATACATTCTAACCCTCACAAGTGAATCAAAGCACAGAAAGCAAAGAAGAATTGAGTGATCTATTTTCATTCGATTAAGCCAGGCGACGACGTCATCCAGTTAAATTATAATTTAACACAATCAATACAAAACCGGTCCCCAGTCCGGAGCAAAATCACCTCCGCCAAATGGCTTTGATATTGTGGTGAAAGCTCTTCCATCATGTCGTATGATTGATATAGAGTTAATACCTCGCGCTGCTGAGGAGGAGAATGCAATGTACCTACCATCAGGGGACCACGATGGATCCTCATTCCGGCCAAAGCTGGTGAGCTGAGACGGATTAGATCCATCAGGCTCAGCCACAAACAAGTTAAAACCTCCTTCAAATCTGCAAACAAAGGCTATCCTGTCTCCTTTTGGGCTAACACTAGGACTTGAACAATAGTTGGAAGGCACATTCGAAACCCGCTGAGCAAGGCCCCCTCCAAAAGGCATTCTATACACCTGAGGTCTGCCTGTTTGTTCATCAGAAACGAAATAGATGTAACGATTAACTTTATCAATAGCCGGACTGACATTAATGTCAGACAAAGAGCTAACTAAAGTTTTAAGGATGTTACCGCTTGTATCCATCACAACCAAAGACGAACCCCCTCTTGGATTAGCAAGCGCTACAACAAGCTCATCATCCGACAAAAAAACAGGACTGAATTCCTGATCTCGCGTTGATGTTACCTGTTTCACAGCTTTCGACAAAAGATCAATAATGAAAACATCCGGTACCGCTTTCCTGAAATCAGTGTAAACCGCTTTCTTTCCTTTCGAGTCAAAGTTCGGACTGTTAGCGAGTCCTTTGGTGGCAGTGAGTATTCTTTGGTTATGACCGTCCATGTCCATTATCGCCAGCTCTTTAAATCGCCCAACTTTCGTCGTATAGATGATTTCCGATCCAAAGGGGCCTGACTCCCCGGTAAAATATTTAAGAATTTCGTTTGAAAACTTATGAGCGAAAACCCTCTCAAGCTCCTTGGGGCCACTATAACTCTTACCCAGCACGAGCCCTTTATTTGTATCGATAAGATAAAATTGCCCCTCTATGTTTTCGCCACTCTGTGAGATAACTCCGGTAACAACATATTGAACACCTAAAACTGACCAGTCAGAGGGAACTATAAATCTTGGGTCGGAACACCGCGTCTGACGCTGAATGTATGACTCCTTGGGCTTTACGTTAAAATAACCGGAAATCTGGAGGTTTCTTTCAACGGCTTCTGATAATTCTTTTTCCAACAGGTTGTCTTTACAGAAGTAGGGAATTCCAATGGGTACCGTTGCTCGCGGATCAGTTAAGACTATCGAAGTCTGGCACCAAGCACCAATTAAGGATAACAAAAAAAATAACTTCAGCACGAGTGGTTATTTTATAATTCGCTTCTAAAGAGTGAAAGATTTTTTCAACGACATTTCGGAAAAGTATGACCTAGTAAACGATATTATCACTTTTGGTCTTATAAGAGTGTTCCGAAGAATGCTTTTTTCTGATGTTCCAAAAGCAAAGGTTTGTATTGAGCTTGCAGCAGGAACTGGCTCGAATTTGCCATACCTTTTGGGGAATTATGAAACAATCTACTGCGTAGATCCGTCTGACCAAATGCTCGCAAAGTTGACAAAAAAGTTTAATCATGAGGTGGTAATACCGGTCTGTAAGCAAGCAGAAGAATTTCTGAATTTAAAAGCCGATTGCGTGGTTGTTTCTTTTGGTTTTCGAAATTTTTATGACCGCCAAAAAGTGCTTGAAAATATAACTCGATATCTTGAGCCAGGTGGTTATTTGCTCGTCATGGATGTTTTCAAACCTAAAAGCATAATTGATGAGTTTTTTTTAAAAACCTTTTTCAGTTTTTTCTGTATACCTTTAGGATGGTTAATAACCGGATCAAGGGAAAGCTATGAGTATTTTTTCCAATCCATTTTCAGTTTTGTTACTTATAACAAATTTATTGAAGATATTGAAAAACTGGGGTTTAAAACTTTGTATGCTTGGTCTTTTTTATCACTTGGTATTTTGAAATTAGTAAAAAAATAATGATTAAAAGCTCTGGTTCTAAATAATTTAAGATTTAGATTCGCAACCTTAATTTTCTTATTGGAAGCGACTCACTATCAGCGTAAAACCAAGCTTGAAACAAAAAAAAAAGAAAACCGTTTGCCTTAGCGTAACTCAAAAAGATAATCATTTCTTTACTTGGTAAAAACGATTGCTCGTATAGTTTTCACTTTGCGTTAACAAATAAAAGCACTGCAGTTGACTTATAAATTACAAACTTTGAAATTAGATTATTGTGTTAAAATTAAAAAACCTTTGCGGACATCAAAAGACAAAAAGAACGGAATAAAATTTTATCCTAAATGATCTAGATTCACACGAAATCGCAACATTCAGAAATTCTAAGAGACAAATGAACTATTCATATCGCTTATAAATAATTTTTGTAAAACATTGTTTTCTACACACAATATGTGGCTTCTCTTAATTAGCTTTGCGTGTAAAAGTAGCATTGCTCCGCTATTTTGTTCAGAATGGTTTCCTCGGGAGCTTGCTTCAAAGTCTCAAAAACTAAGTTGTTTTGAAAACTTATTTTTGTTGCCAAAATTCAGATGAAAAGAACTTAGTAGTTGGAAAAGCTATTATATAGCTTTCAAGCTCTCACGGAAGGCATGTGAGTTAATAAAATTTAAAAAAATCAGTCTGGAAGAAAAATCCTCATTAAAACCTTGGGGACCCTGCGCCCATTCCATGAAGGCTTTTGCCTCTACTTAGTTTTTCGAACTGGGATATTAAGAGTTCCAGCATTAATTTTGAAACTGGTTTGTTATTGTCGTTGAACGATTTGTTGCCCTTACGCTTGTAGTCACATCGTGACTTCAAATACTGAATAAGGCAGTTAAGCGTTACTACAAAATCACCTGAGTTGGCTGTCTCAAAAGAGTCTTTTAATTGATTAATAAGAGCTAAAATTTCGAAAGGAATTGCTATACAATATCCAAAGTACTCTCCTTCTCCACTCCACAAAACTAGATCTTTTGAAAGCGGATCATGCGCTTTGTAAACAAGAATAACATAAGGGTTTCCTACTACAAAACCAAAGAGTAAACCAAGATTATAATAGGCCTCGTGAAAGCCATTCAAACAAGCCGCATTTCTGACTCCGTTCATATCCTGATCTTTACAATCCCTGAGATAACCTTTTAACTCCCATAAGCTTTGTTCTTTTGAGTGATACAAACCAAGAAGAGCTCCCGCCATAAAAGAAAGATATCTCTGACTATTTTTCTCATTGTGTAGACTACCTCCATCGAGACTCTTAAGTTTTGTGATAAACGCAATGATTTTGTTTTTGAGATGAAAGTTATTCATTTGATTACTGCTTTTTGAGATGTTAGGCAAAAGTTCGACCGGGCACTCTTGAATGAAAGTGAAAACTTTTTTTAAAAAGCCGGCTTTCAGTAAAGGGGCCAGAGTTCCTCCTAATGTACACAATTTAATTAAAAAATGAGACATCATAAGGT
>JANWWW010000083.1 GCA_025055295.1 Deltaproteobacteria bacterium
CTCGGCTCTTAATCTCAATTCTGGGGCTTTTTCGCTTTCACTAATTCTTGCGTTCATTTCAGGAATCTTGTAGTAAGGCACAAGATGGGCTTGGAACACCAAAGTATTGGGCATAAATATCGTCGCGATATTGTCAGCTGGTCTACCAATCTCGTCAGGGGTTAACACCGGTCTTTGCTGAACTTGTTCCTGAGTGTTGAGGTTTTTGCTAGCGAACCACTCAATAATTTTCCTGTTTGTTCCGCTTGAACGTGTCGTGTACCTGATGGTCATCTGACCGGTGTCTTTTGACGCCATCTCCGCATCAGGCAGATCCAACGGAGGCATGAAAATTTTTGTCGAAAAGCCCGCTATAACAGAGTCGGCAAAATTATCATAGTTGGCTTTTATTTGAGCAACGCTTTGAATTGAAGCTACTATGGAAATGTTTCTCGAGCGCATGGTGTTCAGCTTGACGTGAATATCCGGCAGTTTGCCAATCGCGGATGCGAACTCGTCTATCACCAAACTGACAGGCCTTGGCAGAGCTACCTTTGGACACTTTTCTGCATACTTAGTTAAAAATCTCATAAGTTCAACAACGATAACATTTGCAAGTGGCCGTAACATTTCAAGCTCCGACTCTTTAAACTCAACGATGAACAAAGTCGGCTTCTTTACAAGAACCTCGAGGTCAATCTCATTTTTCCAAGTAGTTGACTGGACACTTTTTATGTCCCACGCGTTAACCCGCATGGCAAGTTCCGAAACAACCGTGTCAGCGTTCTGCGAACCACTTCTTACAAGTTCGACAAAAGCTTTTGTGAATCTTAAAGCGCTCGGGTGAGCTTCCAACCAATCTGCCAAAGCTTTGTTGCCACTGTGAACAATTTGGTGTACGCGCGGCATTGACAATTCGTCTTTGCCTTCTTTCTGATCATCTAACAGCCCTACCATTATACCGTTCAAGACCGACAAAGCGTTGTTCCTGAAAAATGGGCTATCGTGTTTCGCTCCAGGCAGGTCAGTTGCTCTCACAATCGTGTCCGCAATTAGCTTACAATCTGTATCGTCCTCAACTTTTGCCAGGATATTCCAACTAAGACTTCTCTCTACGTCCAGGGGGCTGAACAATAAAATTTCCTTCTCCGGACAATATTTTCTTGTTAGGTTTGCAAGTTTTGCCCACATTTCCGGCTTTGAGTCGATTACGATGGTGGACCGAATAGGTGACAGGGCATCGCTATAAAGAATCGGTAGGATCAATTTTGTGGTTTTCCCCGCACCCGTTTTGGCAACAATCAAAATATGCCTGTTACGTTCCTCCCGAGGCCAGATAAGCGGAGTAGATTTGAAAGCTATTCCCTCCGAACCCCGAACATCTGTTAAGTATATAGAAGTATCAGTGGCTGGATCCGAGGAGTGTTTTGTCCACCTTGCAATCATTTCGGTGCTGGCAAGATCTGCGGAGCCCAATTCGTTAAATTCACTTCTTTTAGGACGCTTGACTTTTGGACCAAAAAGTGCCGAAAACGAAGTCTCTCCCACCAATAAACCCGTTTTCCTAAAACTTTCGTAAGAATGCCAAAGCACGGAAATCAAATATGCCACTAAAATCACCCCAAAGATTTCCTCCCAAACAAACCTTGAATTTAAGGGGGCTACAAATGCCGTAAAGAAAGGCTCCAGAAGTGGTATAGGCTCAAGCTTGGTTGAGGGAGACAGTACCAAATGTTTAAGCGAGATTAAATATTCGTATGATGAGGCCTTGTAACCCGGTATAAGATGGAAAGCAAGCGCTCCAACCAAAATAATACCGATCAAGCCTGCCCAAACATTCTTGTCCTCCTTAAATGTTTGATAGATAAGAAGAAACGCGGCGGGCAAACCAAGCACAATTATTGCCACTAGGCTATCCTGCTCAAAGAGCCAGATGCCAATATCAAGAAGTAAAAGCTCTAATTGTTTAAACAGACCCATTTCGCTTCTTTCCCAAAAAAGGCATAATACTTAAAAATAATATAACACACTCTCTGCTTTTTTTTCTCAGAAATTAATGAAAATCGATTCAGAATTTTTGACGGTTTTTTTAATCCAGAGAAAATTTAAGTAAACTATTTATTTGCAAAAAATTCTGTGGGTTTTGAAAATTTCTTTTACAAACCAGGCTTTAACTTGACAAAGGTTGTTTACTTTGACAGTGCCGCAACAAGTTTAAAGCTTATCTCTGCGCTTTCAGCATCTATCGGCTTTTACCGTGACTTTAATTCAAACGTTCATCGATCCTCAAATTTTATAGCAACCAAGGCAACCGAGCTCTTTGAAGAAGCTAGAAAAAAAATACAAAACGTAATCGATCCACTGAAACAGGGTTTAGTTTTATTTACCCAGAATACCACTGAGTCAATCAACCTAGCCGCATATATCGTTGAACAAATTGGGCTAAGACAATCAGACACAATTCTACTGACTGAGTTTGAGCATCACTCAAATTTGCTCCCTTGGCTTCGATTAGCGAAAAAAGTCGGATGCGGCATTAAGTTTATACGTTGTGGAAGTTGTCGGGAAGAATTTGTTCAAAACGCCCTAGAGGATATTAACTCTCTTAAACCTCGAATTTTAGCGGTTTCACACGTTTCGAATACTCTGGGTTTGCATGTTCCCGTTGAAAAGCTAGCCGGCGAGGCCAAAAAATTTGGGGCTTTTGTTTTTATTGACGGAGCGCAAGCTGTGCCACACCTTCGACCTAAATTGGAAAACGTTGATTTTTATGCGTTCTCCTCACACAAAGTTTTTGGACCTTTTGGAGTAGGAGTTTTGTGGGTCAGGCATGGGTTAGTAGATGAGCATGAGCCCCTTAAAATTGGAGGCGGGACCATAACAGATGTAAGCTTTGAAGATTATCATCTAGCGGACGTTCCATATCGATTTGAAGCAGGCACCCAACCGATAGCGGAGATAATCGGCCTTTCGGTTGCACTTTCGTGGCTCAATGAGCATCTTGACCAGTGGCAGCAAAAAGAAGAAAGGTTGAGGCAAAAATTTTTGGAGGGTTTAGGAAAATTTGAGGACAATTTCAAAGTTCTCTGGAAAAATCCCGATATCCCCCTCTTTTCATTGTACTCTGATCGGTTGGATTTAGCGGGACTTAATTTTATTTTATCTTCGAGAGGAATCTGCGTTAGGTTAGGGCATCATTGCGCAATCCCAATTCACAGAAGGTTTGGCATTACCCAATCGTTACGCGTAAGCCTAGCTGCATATAATGATGAAACCGAGATAGATTATTTTTTCGAAAGCCTAAGTAATGCTTTGTCGACAGAAAAGCATGTAGTCTTGCTTTTTAACGATAACTCTCAAGGGCTTGCACATAAAGCCATAGACATAACTGAACAGCTTGTAGCTCTATCTGACGAAGAACTAGTGCATTATTTAATAGATTTATCGGCGACCAACCCAATACCCGATAACAGCTTTTTGAATGAGGGCAACTTGGTAAAAGGATGCATGAGCAAAGTTTATGTATGGCGAGATACCAAAGCACCATTTTTTAACGCTTGGTCTGAGTCGCCAACTTTAAATGGATTGGTAACTCTGCTGCGAAATATGTGCTCTGGCTGCTCTAGCCAAGAAATTCTTGATTTTAATTTTTTAGCGTTTCTTGATGCGGTAAACATTTTCAAAGCCCTTTCAACCAATAGACGATTTGGGGTCGCAAACCTAATCGACAGGATTAAAGAAGTTGTAAGAAAACATGAATCAAGGAATTAGGGAACGCATGAAACAACTCGTCAACTTAATCAACCAATACGATTACGAGTATTATGTTTTAAATTCGCCTTCGGTTTCAGATGCTGAATATGATCGATTGTACAAAGAACTTGTTGAGTTAGAGGAAAGATATCCTGAATATGCGCTCAGCTACTCACCCACAAAGAGAGTTGGAGGCAAAGTTCAAGAGGGTTTTAGCGAAGTTGAGCATCTGGTTCCGATGCTGTCTCTTGAAAACGCTCAGACTAAAGACGAATTGAAAAAGTTTATCGATAACGTGGCAGAAAGCTTGAAGGCTTCACCGACTTTCACCGTGGAATACAAGTTTGACGGATTGGCTTGTTCCGTGGTGTATCAAGACGGACTGTTTGTGCAAGGCGCGACACGTGGAGATGGCTTCAAGGGAGAAAATGTTACCGAGAACTTGAAAACAATTAGAACCATACCGCTTCAGCTTTCAAAAGAAACTCAAGGTCGTCTTGAAGTTCGCGGAGAAGTTATAATGCACATAGATGATTTTAAAAAGTTAAACGAAGAAAGACTTGCGGGGGGACTTGAACCATTTCGAAGCCCACGAAACGCTTCGGCTGGCTCTGTTCGAGTATTGGATCCCTCTATCACTGCTAAGAGGAAATTAAAATTCTATGCCTACTATGGCTTTGGCGATAAGTTATCAGCCAAAAGTCACTCTGAATTGGTGGCTCTCTTGAAGGATTTAGGTTTTCTTGTCAGCCCCTTGTTTGAAGTTGCTCGTAATTATGATGAGATTATTAGAGCTTATGAAAAAGCGCTCTCTGAACGCGCAAATCTTCCGTTTGAAGTTGATGGTCTAGTTGTAAAGGTGAATGAGCATCGGTTCCAAGAGGAGCTTGGCTTCAGGTCTCGAAGTCCCAGATGGGCAGTCGCTTTTAAGTTTCCCCCCAATGAAGCCTACACAAAAGTTAAAGAGGTTCGTTTTCAAGTGGGCAGGACCGGCGCGATAACGCCTGTATGCGTATTTGAGTCCGTATTTTTGTCAGGTGCAAAACTATCCCGCGCAACTTTGCATAACATAGAAGACCTGTTACGAAAAGACATTCGTATCGGTGATACCATTGTAGTTAGGCGACAAGGGGATGTTATACCTTATGTCGTCGGAGTTGTTCCCGAAAAAAGAACTGGTCACGAAAAACAGGTAGAAATTCCTTCCGAGTGCCCCGAATGCGGATCATTGTTGCAGAAACGAGGTCAAGCCGGCGTTTTTTGCGAAAACTCGTTATGCCCAGCCAAGCTGGAGGCATACTTGGAATACATATTCTCGAAAAATTGCCTTAATCTTGAGGGTTTTGGCTCAAAGATTTGCGAGAAACTTCTACATTTTGGTCTTGTAAAGTCTTTTGCGGATGTGTTTACTCTTGACCGCGACGATTTCCTTAAACTTCCCGGTTTCAAAGACAAACTAGCAACAAAACTAGTGGACGAATTGAAAAACAAGACTCAAAATGTCGAGCTATGGCGTTTTATAAACACGCTTGGAATACCCAATGTTGGAAGAGAAACGTCAAAACTTCTTGCAGATAGGTTCCTAGCGATTGAAGAGTTGGAAAAAGCAAGTTACGAGGATCTGGTTAGTGTTAATGGAATTGGCCCTGAGACAGCTCGTGCCATTTCCAACTTTTTTAAAAGTCAATCATGGAGAGAATGGAAATCCCTCCTCGATCGGGGTCTCATAAAGCTTGTCAAAACCAGTT
>JANWWW010000084.1 GCA_025055295.1 Deltaproteobacteria bacterium
AAACGGGCAAACACTTGGTATTTACCTACACCTACATTTTTTAAGACCAATTTTCCCCTGTCGCTCCATCTGTCTCTTAGGCCTAAAAAAATTCTCAATGTGGTTTATTTTATCGCCCCGCCAAAGTGTTTTGAAAGTTATCCTCGCTCTTATTGAAATACAAAAACTTCACACGATTTGTCCTTGGAAAATGTTGAAATAAGACTGCTAATTTTAGCTACCTTGCATAAGCTTCTGAGAAAGAAAATAGCTGAGTTTAGTGTTTCTCATCAGTGTATCTGTTTTAAGAGTGGCGCCCCATATTGTTTTGTGACTGCTTATTATAATGAGTTTCTTTTTTGCTCTTGTTACTGCGGTGTAAAACAGGCTTCTATTCAAAAGAATGTAATGAGTTCGATCCATAACAAGGATCACTGTATCAGCCTCTTGCCCTTGTGCTTTGTGAACCGTCAAGCAGTAACCCAGGCCAAGCTCGTCGAGCTCATTTTTGCCGTAAACTCCAATTCTTCCGTCCCAAAACTCAACAATCACGCTTTTGCCTAAGGGGTCAACATTTACTACGGTCCCCGTATCACCATTAAAAACTGATGTGCCATTTAAATCATAGTTGTTTTTTTTCTGGATAACTTTGTCGCCTTTAACGAACTTGGTTTTTTCCGGCCTCGGGAGAACCAAATTAGCGATCATTTGGTTTAACGCGTCTGCGCCCAGTTCCCCCTTGTTTGATGGTGTTAGAATAAGAGTCGACTGAAAGTGACTGTCGTTGACTAAAATATCGTCCAAAACAATTTTCGTCAGAATTTCCCTTGCATCTTCATGAGCTGTCGCTGGAAAAAATTTGATGTCGTTTGAACTGGAAATTAAATTTAAGACCCTTTTAGGTTCTCTGTCTAAAATATGCCTTGCGAGAAAATTTATGTCGGATCCTTTTTCGCGTCTGAAAATTTTGGTCAGATAAGCCCTAGGCACACTTGGTACGCTTAGCAGGTCGGTGAAAACATTTCCCGGAGACACAGGAGGCAACTGATCTTTATCGCCTACAAAAATTAGTTTGCAGTTGCTTGGCAAAGCTCGTAAGAGTCTTGCCAGTATCTCGATGTCCATCATCGATGCTTCATCAACTATAACGCAATTTGCTGGAAGCGGATTCTCTTCGTTATACTTTTGAAATCCGCTTTTCGGATCGTATTTTAGAAGACGGTGAAGCGTATATGCCTCCGCTTCACAAAGAACACTTAATCTTTGCGAGGCCTTGCCGGTGGGGGATGCTAGATATACTTGTTCGCCGCCAAAGGCTTTGAAAATACATTTAACTAAAGTTGTTTTGCCGGTACCCGGTCCTCCTGAAATAATTAAGAAGTTGTTTCTGAAAACTTCTTTTAAAGCTTGAAACTGCTCGTCGCTCAGGCTAACCTCGTTTACTGGCTTTAGCGTGTCCGGTTCGTAGACGGTGTTCTTGATGCGTTTGCTCAACTTTTCCCCACACTCTTCCTCCAAAGATAGCGCCCAGTTAAAGCCTATGTCGTCTTTTACCTGACGAATGCGTCCTAAATTTTTTAAATCTTCAATGGCTTTCTCTATTAAGTCGCATTCCTTGACATCCGTAAGGTCGGAAACTTGTTTGATCAATTCTGCCTTTCCAATGCATGTGCTGCCGCCGTTCAAAACATCCTTTAAAATATCTTCCACCGCGAAACGTAACCGACTTGGATTTTGGGCGTCAAAATTGAGTTTTTTAGCTATTTGATCCACTTTTTTAAAACGGTATCCTTCCAACTGGCTCAGCGCGTGATACGGATCCTCGCTAAGTTTTGATAAAACTACAGCGCCATAAAGCCCGACCAATTTTTCCGAGGCCCGCAAACTTAAACCTAACTTAAGGAGTTCAAACTGAGCCCTCTTTTCCGGAGATAAACCCTCGAGAACATTCTTTAGCTGTTTCGTAATTTTGATTGGCACCGTAGGTATTGCTTTCCAACCAGTAGAGAAAAATGTTTCAAAATCAAGCCCATTTTTTAACACGTAGTCAACGATCTTGGTAGCATATTTGACGCCTAAACCTTTGACTATACCGCTTGAAAGAAATTTGACCATATTTTCAACATTTTGTTCGTGAGTATTGACGATATCCAAAGCCTTGAAGTATCGACCAAACTTCGGGCTTCTTGAAAAAACTCCTCGTATCGATATAGTTTCAGCCTCTTTGAGCTTTAATTCTTTGTCCATGATTACTTTGATTTTTGTACCCCCAGACACTTCGAGTAGGAAACCTTTAGAGCCATTTGGCAAGGACACTAAAGTAAGAACCTTTCCGCTAAGAATAGTCATTAATGAAAGACTTATATTAAAAATACGGTTACAAAAATTTTAGAATATTTTCCGTATGATTGATATTAATGATCTCCGGTCAAATCCTAAGAGATACAAGGAGGCAGCATTAAAAAAAAATATAGAATTTGACATTGAAAAATTTCTCGAGCTTGACCTTGAATTACGCCGAGCGAAACAAGAATATGAAAATTTAAGAGCTGCTCAGAATAAAATCTCGAGAGAAATTTCATCGTCAAGTGGCAAAGACAAAGAGTTGAGGCTTGAAGAAGCCAAGCGTTTGGCACACGAGGTACAGGAAGCCTCATTAAAGTTGAAGCATCTGGAAGATGCTTGGTTAAACCAGATTCTCCTTTGCCCTAATCCACCTTTGGATAGCGTTCCTTTAGGCAGAAATGAGGACGATAATGTTGAAATTAGAAGGTGGGGAGACCCGAGCAAGCTTAGCTTAGATCATAAAGAAATATTAACCAAGTTAGGTTACCTAGATTTGGAGGCTGGATCTAATGTGTCAGGAGCAAAGTTTTACTTTTTAAGAGGGCCCTTGGCTCTTCTTCATCACGCAATTCTGCAGTATGGTATACAATTTTTAACACGAAAGGGCTTTGAACTTATCGAGCCTCCTCACATAGTTTCCGATTTCGCAATGACTGGGACAGGTTACTTTCCACTTGGCAAAGACCAAACTTACGAACTTAGTGATAATGGCTCCAGAAAGTATTTGATTGGCACATCTGAAGTCCCATTATGTGCCATGTATGCGGGAAAAATTCTTGATGAAGAAAACCTGCCAATCAAACTTGCGGGTTATTCAGCGTGTTATCGGAAAGAAGCGGGTTCCTACGGGCGAGAAACAGCTGGTCTTTACAGAGTCCACCAATTTTACAAGGTCGAGCAGGTTGTTATATGCAATCCTGATCCATGTGAAAGCGAGAGAATGCACGACTATTTGTTGGCAAATTCTGAGGAGTTTGTTCGCAGTCTCGAAATCCCTTACCGAGTTGTTCAAATTTGTACCGGCGATCTTGGTTTAGGACAAGTGCTCAAGCATGACATAGAGTGTTGGATGCCGAGTAGAAACGGGTACGGCGAGACGCACTCTTGTTCGAGTCTTTATGCTTTTCAAGCGAGGCGGTTAAATATCAAGGTGAGGGCTGGAAAAAAACAAACTTTCCCTTTTACTCTTAACAATACCCTTGTGGCTAGTCCCCGAATTTTAATCGCGTATTTTGAAAACCATTATAATCCGGATCAAAGGAAGGTTTTTTTGGTTCCTCCCTTGAGGAAGTATTTCGAGGATCAAGATTATTTAAGTTTTTGACAAAAGCAACGATTTACCGTGACCAGATTAGCGAAAATTTGTTTACCTCTTAAATTTTTAAATCAAAAGCGGGAATGACAATTTTGAGAATTAATTTAGATGCCTTGAACTCCTATACGCTTTTAAGTTTGCTTGCGTGGTGTAAATTATCCCGAAACGAGGTTTAAAACCAGGATCAAATATTAAAATCTTTGCGTTATGTGTAAAGCATAAACTTTAAAAAATTTCTCCAATAGCGTCTCTTTGTTAAGCTCTTCTTAAGCCTGTAGGGGTACGATATAGATTATATTGGTGGCTATTTTGAGGGATTGTCTGACTAGTTCGTCTTAGTTGCAAAATTTCAGCAAGTAGTATCATGTTCCAAATGACGACAAAAAATGCGCAAGATGTACTTTTTTGTGCTGTTTTTTCACATTCGTTTTAGTCGTATTCAATGGCTAGTATATAATTCCTGGAGCATTTAAAATTGGATTTAGTTGCTCCATCCTTGAAGATAAACTCTTATCGGTTTGCTCACCGTCGCTTTTCGCTAATTGATGGTAAAAAAAAAGCTGGAGGTGGTAGTGAGGTTGTAACTGGTAAAGATTCAATTTTTATCCTTATTGAAAGTAAAGAGGGAGAATTTGGTATAGGTGAAGCTTCTTTTGTTACGGTGCCGGGAAGGGTTGAACCGAATATCGAAAAGGAACTTAACGATTTAAGCAAAATCGAACTAAACCAATTAATTAGACATGAATTTAATAGCCCATGTTTAAGTCCTCGTGTTAGATATGCGCTTTCAATCGCCTATCTTGACCTGGTGGCAAAGACGCAAAAACAGCCGCTTTGGAAGTTGATAAACGACTTGATCAACCAAGATGGTTTAACGGTGGAACCTTGTGAAAGTCTCCGTGTTAAAGCGGTTATTTTTGAAGATGAGAGGCATCGTTTACAAGAACTGAGTAGAATTTATAACGTTTTCAAAATAAAAATTTCTCCTGAAACTTTCGATGAAGCGTTGGAGTTAATCTCCTCTTACCCCACACTGGGTTTTTGTTTTGACGGAAACTATTCATTTCAAGATTATGAGGGACACGTCCTTGAGCTTGAAAAAGCATGTTTGCGCCTTGGGGTAAAAATAGAGTACTTAGAACAACCCCTCAAACCAAGGAGTCTATCCGGGGAAGCCAAGAACAAAATGCTAAAGCTATCCTCTAGTTTAACCCACCTGAGGCTTGGCTTAGACCAAGACATACGAACGCTAGAGGACTGCGAGTATTGGAGCGATGCTACAAGCTTGGTTTGGGTTATAAAAGTATCAGCGTTTGGCTCAATTATGGAAGTAGTAAAAGCTGTGAAACTAGCAAAACAAGCGGGTATTGATTTTGCAATAGGAGGTATGTTCGAGACAGTAATAGGCAAAACTTTGCTCTGTCATGTGGCTAAGGCGACAAATCCGTTATTTACTTCAGAAATAAGCTTGCCAAACAGGTATTTTGAGGAAAGTTGGTTAGCAAACGATGTAAACTTTCTTATTCCTAAAAGCGGAACCATTTTCTTGCCAGATAACCCGGGACTGGGTATCAGCCCCTCACCCGAATTTCTCAGGGTTTTTGGCGTTTGATTTTTTGGACAAATAAAATCTTTAGTACAGGCGATCCTTTTTGCAACTTCTTTTTGACTGAATCACTCTACAAAGAAGATGTATTTCACCGAAAAAATTTATGCCTACTTTCACCTGCAAGGCTTGTAGTCGAAAAACTCCCGTAAAAATTTCTTTGGGCGTTTACTACCAGGTAGTTGATA
>JANWWW010000085.1 GCA_025055295.1 Deltaproteobacteria bacterium
CTTAGGGTTAAAAGAACACATTTTTGTATGCCGGTTTTTAAACAAATTCGAAGTAATTTCTTTCCCACACTAGTTTAAGGTTGGACAAGATTATTAATTTGAGTTATTTTTAGTCATTCAGGCACAATTTTTGTTGTGAGTTTTTATCCACCCTCACGGTAAGCTAAAAGAGACTTGTAGACATTCCTTACCAAATCAAGCCTCATTAATTTAGCAAGCTCTTCACTATTGGTTAATACCTCTACGAACCAGTCCGCCACTCTCAGGTCTTTGCCCGGAACCATGGTATCAATTAAGAAAAAGACCGCTAGCAAAGTCGGGTTTGGACATTTAGACGGGTCAGATAGAAATTCAATGAGCCTCTGATCTCCAGATTTTCCTTTAAGCGACTTACGATAGTCAGAAAAAGGTTTATCGTGATACTGACACATCAAGACAACATCTCCAGAAGCGCCAAGCTCACGCAAGCGTGAAGCTGCCAAAGAAGCATGACTTTTCGGGTGGGTTATCTCAACATTCTTCTCCGCAATGCCCTTATAAGTGTCATGCGCATGGATGAGTAGAAGAATTTTTACAACCTCTTCCGTCGACATTAATTCTTGCACGCAGGCTAAATTCGCTTCCAAAACCGAAATATGCTCTTTGATAGATCCCTCCGGATGCCCCCTGCGAGGCTTGCCCCATTTTATGTTCTCTTGGTAGCTGGGATCTTTTAAAAGTCTAATCAAAGCTGATCCATTCGTAGTTAATTCGGAACGATGGTTTTCAAAACCATTGCAACCCGTCTGACTGTTGTGAGCTAAGTCCGTTAACGACTTATAGGCTTCAAAAACTTCCGTCTCTCTCACATAAGAACTGATCGAGTAAATACCTAAAATAAGTGGACTGTTAAAAGGACTATCCCAGACCAAATAATAATAATACACATCCAAATCCGGTCTGTGAGCAACTGGGCACAAGTAAATTCTCCGAGAAAGCTTAAGAAACGAAAAATTGTTTTGGAAAACTTCACCAGCCCAGTTGGAATTGAAAATAAAAATGTTGTGCCCTACCTGCAATAACTGATCTTCTGAACACTTTACGGGGCTAGGAGTGATATTTAACCCTGCCCGAATCTCTTCCCAGTCAGCCTCTAGTTTCCTTCCAATGTGTTCATTTAGAGAAAGTGCCTCTCCCTTGCAAAATTGTATAGACCTATCCATTCTGCGTTCCATGTATCACTATAATTCTAACAGATTTTCTGTAAGCAATAAACTATTGCGAAATGTTTTGTATGATAAGTTCATTGTATCGAAGACATGAACATGTCTCTTGGTCGGTTGAAAATTCTATCCGTAAAAACTTAACGAGACAGATTATTTTTCTGGACTCCACAATTTATTCACGCGTTTCTTGGCAAAAAGAACTCATGTTGTGATAGACAGTCTGTTATAGCGTTTAAGCTTCTTTGCAATCACTCGCTGTACTTCTCCCTCTTCAACCGATGACGTGCTTTTTTAAGTTCCTCCGACAACTTGTGGTGATCATGACCTATGCATGTCACAAAATACTCATAGTTCAAATAACCTGTTCTTCCATTACAATGTACCCTTACACTAGGACGCCAGCTTAGTTCTGATTGATTGAAGGACAAACGAGCATCAATCGCATCCTTAAAGGTCTGAGCTAACACGACTTGTCCATTTAACACCCTATAAAATCGCGTGGACTGGTAAGCTGGAATCCTGTCGCTAGCTAGTCTTAAAACACCGCAAACCGCTATGCGGTGCATTTCTGATGCCACTACTCTTTTGTTATCCGGAGTAGCAAGAATGGAATCACACGTAACACTATCTGTAAAAAGTTGATCAACCCCATCAGAGCTCCTCACTAACACGAGATCCAATAACGAGCAAGCTTTCCTTATGTCAAAAACAATAAATCCTCCCGCTTCCGACATATTTCTATGTACAAAATACAACTTATCTCCACATACTGCGTTTTGCGTGGTCATTACTGATAACGGATTTACTATGATAACAGGCCTAAGTGCTTTTAAATCGCTAAGGACACCAGCACTCATCACCGCGTGTTTTTCAAGAGGTAGTTCTTTAAAGCACTTATCCATAAAAGCCGATCTGGGTAAAATGAGACAATTAAGATGGCGTTTACACCCGTCAAAAAAGAAACCTATTACGGATACGGGTTTTGGCAACAGAGGAAGCCACCTATCAACAAGATCAGCAAACAGCGTGTCAGATATTGCAACCACTCCTTCTTCGCTAACTCTAACCCAAACCGCTGCTTCTTCAATTTCAGAGGCCAACCGGTCTCTTAAGGTTAAATTGTCTTTAAGACATAGAATTCCCGGCCTGCGTGTCAGGTACAAATGGACAGTTTTTTGTTGTTCTACAAGTGAACTCGTATACATAACGCATCTGCACAAAAATGTTATGCGCTTTCACAGAAAAAATGTTTACCAGATTAGAACACTATTTACTAATTTGTTGTTTAAAGAAGTTCAGAATGAGCTTAACAGCTTCCGGATTTGCCGTTGACTATGATTAAGCTTGTTTGCCACCGATTATAGCTTATTGTTAATTATTGATGTTTTGACATGCTAATTTGTTTGTTAATGTTCTTGAAAAACTATTCTTCTTGATACTGGTCTTACGAGTTAAATGTTTTTTAAACGCATCGAATTGGTCTTATGAAGATACCGATAGCAATTTTTTCCTTTCGCGCAATTGGCAAACATTACTTAAGCCAGCTGAGTTGGAGCCTTTTCAATTTACTGTCAATGTAAACTTCTAGGAACTGTTTTACTCGTTTCCGGGAAAAAAATAATTCAGTTTCACGTAATTAATATTGACATGTCATGGTATACGTGTTACCCTTCTATCTTATGCACTCGTGGTAGAAAGCCATGAGTGTAACATACATTCAAACAAATCAATTAGGTAACCAGGTTCAAGAAAGGTTTCCTGTTTTAGAGGTTTTGCTAAAAGAGAACCTAGAACAGGTTCTAGAGCTAGTTAACAAAGAGCAGGTTTTCATAACTCAGTTCTGGAAGACAGGTTTCGGCAATCAAGCGACTGTTAAAATTCAAGCCACTGTTGTCGGCGCAGAAGATCAAGGAGAGGTTTTGGAATACAAAGTGACCGATGCTCTAGGTCACACCATAAAAGGTATGTTACCGACGGAAAATACCTATAACCGCGAACTTATAAATTCCTTAAAGAGGTTGGTTCGAGGAGATCAAGTTATAGTCAGATGGAACGGCTTCAAAGGAAAAATCATTGAAACTGTAACGAACAACGATTGCGAGCATCTACTGCAAGAGTTTGTAACACTGAAGTCTCTGACCATCGAAGATATTTTCCCTAATTTGAATGTTTGTGTCATAGATGATATTCGTGGCCTTACAGTGGTTGACCGGGCTTTTACCAATTCAGATCGACCACTAATTTTGGCGTTTGACACTGAAACTCGTGAAGAATTTGTTGGCAACACTCGACGAGAAAAATTAGTAACAGCACAACTAGCCTTTTATCTTGAGGATCAAAATCAATTCATCGTGCTAGTTTTGAGACCCGATATCACAAACCTTGTACTACGCAGGCTTTCAAACAAAAACTTTATAGTCACAGGTCACAATCTGCCCTTCGACATCGGTGCTCTGAAGGGGTTGTCACCCAAGCGGATAATTGACACGCAACGTGAGGTAGAAGTATTCCCGTTTAGGTCAACTCTATCGATGGTAGTGGCGTTACTGTCAAATGGCTATCCACTCGCTAAAGCATTAAGAAGCGGTTTTCAGGCAGGAGAACTCACTGATGACTTGCTTCAGTATGCTGCACTAGACGCTTTAGCCCAACACTACGCAACTCAAAAGTATCTATGCTTAAAATCCGATGTCGAAAAGCTATGTTGTACTTTGGGAACCCAATATCTTTATGACTCGCTCTCAATGAGAAATTTAGCAGCCACTGCCTCTGCTCTTACGAGTATCAATCAAGCTCTTGAGTGCTTTTGTGATAGACCCGTTCCTCCCGAAGTTGTGTTACATCTCTCGCAATTTGGTTTCCATGACATTCAAACAGTGAAGGACTTGCTAAACAAAATGGCAGAGTTGGCTTCCTTGCTACTCAAAAACAATACAAGAACCACATACTCGGCTGGAGTTTTGTCAATCCACACTTTTCCAATATTGGCATACGACAAAAGCAAACTTGATAAAATCTGCGATATTGTTCCTGAAAATTACTTAGACGCACACGAGGATATGATAGTCAGCGTTTACGACACATCTTACTTCGTGAGAAATCCAGTTTTGGAGAAATTAAAAGAATGCTTAAACCACTATGCTCCATCGCCCAACGGACAAGTAAATTCTGCCATGGATTACCTGGAAGTTGAACAATCCTTTAGGGTTCTCGCTGAGCTTTTATTATTAACTTTATGCAAAACCGTAATTCCCCTCGACGACGGCTCCAGTCAAACCGAGTACACCGCAGCTGATTTGCTGATTATGTGGCAAATAGCAAAAAGAAGAATTGAGGAAATCCTCCTCGATACCAAAACCGTGTTACCGGATATCCCTGAGTTTGAAGAGGTTATTAAACCCGTTATTGTGTGGGATCCTGAGCTACAAAGCTTTTTCTGGTGCAGTAACGTTATTCAAGAAGCAGCTAAAAGAGGTGCTCTTTGGCTGCTTCCCGCTTGCAAATGTCATGTTGGTTTTTCGAGAACAATTTATCCCGGTGGTTTACAACTCCTAACACCTCCAAAGCTTTGGGGAAGCTGCGATACAGCGGATAATAGTAGTCTTGCTAATTCCATCTCAATCAACACTGATTACGGGGTTCACGAAATAGTGAAACCGTACCTAGAAGATCCTGCGAATACTGAGTTCAGGGATAGTTTTCTAACTTGCCTAGATGGTTTACAAAAAGCAGGCTTTTTATACGCGAGTGTTAACAGTCGACGAGAGCGTATGAAACTGCTATGTATGTTGGCAATAAACTACTGGTTGAATGGAAGCGATGTGGTTCTTGCGGTCGCTACAGCCGCTGAAAGAAAGGAAATTATGAGAACCCTCAGGAGGATCAGTAATTACATTAGTCGCAACTATGCTGTTAATTCAGGCAAAGAGGGCACGACTGGAAATGTCGAATGGTTTACTCTTATGGACCAAAGAACCCTTGAAATTAGGACAGCCAAAGGCTTATTGAGAGTCTTTGAGCAGCAACAAGACCACGCGCGAATAATCGTGGTTACGGGGTCCACCCTACAGAATTCCGTTGGTCCCACTAACAGTGAAGATTTTGATATATCTGATGCAGGTCAGGACCCGGTTGTTGAAATTGACACCCAGTTACAAGATGTCACAACGGCTATCCAACGACCAAACAATCGAAATTTG
>JANWWW010000086.1 GCA_025055295.1 Deltaproteobacteria bacterium
AAGTCACGTTTATGTGCTTGCAAGGCCTTGTTTCGAAAAGCATGGGTTGGAATTAAACGAGTTGGTAATTGAAAAAACGCAAGACAATAAAAACCTGTAGTTTCGCGAATTGTAGCTTTCTCACCGCTACCTTAATCATTGTGGTTACTATTTTTAGCAGTTGTAGCAAGCCTTGGGTTAATTAATAAAGCTCAGTTGTTGCATTTATGGCTATTAAAACAATTCATTCATTCATTTCTCGACCGTTTTTAGAGAATTTTTTTCGTGATGATCCATTTGCGAAGCCCAACCGGATGTTTTAACGCACCTAAGCAGCTCTTTAGCTGCAAAAATTTTTTCACAAGGCAAGTTTTTAATCGATAAGTACGAGTTCTACCAGCAAAACCCGACAGAGCTACCAAAGCGAATAACTGAAATGATCGAGAGTAAACTTAAAAAACAATTACATATCAAAAGAACTAGATATCAGAGAAAGAAGAACTTCAAAGCTTGATATCAGCAAAACTGAGTGCAATATCAGAACAGTTAACTAGCCGAGTCTTTGAACTTATAAGAAAAGTGGTGTTTGCGCCAGACGAGCCGAAACCAGTCGAATCATCTTCATCAACAAATACAAATGATATTCCAAAATCCTCGGTAACTGATCGCTAGTTGAAGTTAAACAATCTGCCTTAATTTAACATGAAATAAATGAATTAAAAAATTGCCCTGAAATTCGCAGATACCATGCCCAGCAAGCAAAAATAACATAAGATTGCTTGCTTTAATTCGCTCTTCTGGGACTTGAATTTTAGGTATACTCTATGTGTGTTTGCAATTCAGATCACTCATAAATTTCAAATTAACATACCTAATCTCTTAATTGACCATCATTTTTTGCTTTCAAAGAGGTAAATGTTCAAACTGCTAGATGAATACAAATACAAATCTAGTTCGAACCAAGTCGTTGAAAAATGCTCGTTTTCCCTACCTTAGGCAAAATCATCGGTGTTTGTTTCACAAGTAACAATAAAAAATGATATTGGGAAATAAATTGCTATTCAATGGGACTGCAATCGGGCTATTCAAAAATGCCTAACAAAATTTTCACCTGAGCTTTCAACCTTTCATAACCAATTTGGTTTAACAAGTTTGCGATTTCAGGTCCGATAAATTGTCCTTTCGATAATCCAAAAAATTCTCTCAGTTTGGCGTTTAACCGATCGACAAAAATGAGAAACGACTCTGACATGTTGAGATCCTGAAAAATATCAATTGCCAAGCGTATGACTATGGGATTAAAGCTATTTAGTCGCTTAAGGGTATACGGATCCAGCTTTTCAAGATATTTTTTCTCAATTGCCTCCAACCCAAGGCCAAGGATTTGCCTAAACCTTGTAACATCACCAGAATAAAACAATAATTCCGGAACATGAATTAAAATCTGCTGCTGAATTCTTCTTAAGTCATCCATACTTTCAGGATTACCGGACATCGTAGACCCAAGAATCAAGCCACTTAACCAGAGCAATCTTGTTTCTACCTCTTCCTTTCTGTGAAGTAACAGTTCTTTGCATCTTCTGACGCCCGAAGCCGCTAGGACATTTGCTTTTTCGTCTGACTCAAATAGCTGAGCGTACAAGGTGATTAATTCTTGTACCCTTTTGTTTAACCCGGGTTCCAAAAGCTCCGGATACGTTACTATCAAGTCTCTTATGTCATCCTGGTTAGTTACATCAAGCCAAAGCAGGAAATCTTCAAATTCCTGATTCCAGAAGGTTTTAAAGCTTGTTTCAGGAAAAAAGGAGTTCCAGTCAAGCAACAGCTTGTTGCTCGCTAGGATGTGTAGGACCTCATCGACTGTAAAAGAAAGTTGTCTGTATATTTCCAGTTGTTCAGTAATATGCCTTATCGAATGTTGACCTGCCAAGGCTTGGAATATTGTCATATCCGCAAACAGATGCCTGAAATATTCAGTCATGGCAAATTTAACCCTTTGCGAGCGATTTTCTCCGGCCGTAACTATTTTCTTCTTCACTGCTGAGCGCTTTCTATCCACATATCTGGCAGCCGGTATAGAATCAGGAATTAACCCTTTTAACATTTCAACCACTGTTGCGACAACTTCAGAGTCATTATCAAACTTAGGCATAGTAAGCAATTCTTCAAGAATACCATTACATTTTTCATGCAAATTTACGAACTCTTTATATCCAATTTTCCGAATAATTTGTGCAGCTCTCGATGTTTTTAGGGAGTCAAAATTTGTTATGTTCAAAACATACAGAGTTTCCTCAATACTAAGGCCTGCTTCCTGAATAAGAGATCTACCTTCGCCCAGGATCTGTATCAACAGCTTTGAGAAAGCAGAACTAACTCGGTTTAGCACTAAAGACTTAGAGGCTGATATCCGACGATGGTCAAGAAGTTTAAAGTTATAGCGATGTTCGATCTCAAGATCTTGTATCCTGACTGTGGCCCTGACACTTATCATATCCCTATCATGTGTAACCCTAAATGAAACTGAGTTCAAAGCTTCAATCAGTTCAAGTTTTGAGACCCCCAATGCCTCCAAAGCTCTGACTAAATTATCAACATATTCTTTGTGTATTAGACTGGGGTTATTGATCACACTTTCAAATCGCAGTAAGAAATTGCTTAAATATCCAGCCAACTTTCTTCTATCCAAATCTTTTTCATCGATTTCATGATAAACTTTTGCTGGTTCCAGTTCCATGCTGTACGCAGTCAACCAATCAATGACCGTGTACAGTGCGGTAAACAAAACGATTGTTGGAGTATCTTGATTGCCCAGGGAGCGTAAAGCTTCTCGCGCCTGAGTTAAAACAGGAACGAGGTAGAATTGACATTCACTTAAATCCTCCTGACCACCTAGAGCTTCGGCTAAAATCTTGATAGCGTTCTCAAAACTCATGGTTGTCATGTTCTCAACTGAAGTTGAAACAGGATGATCTAATGACAGTTCAGAATTGGATAACCTGAATCGAAGATAAGCTAAAAAGCTTTCTAAACTATCGAATTCGCTGTGAATAAAATGCTTAAGAGCATGGTCGATCATGTTTGCAAGCTCAATTCTGTGTGTTTTTGACGCTAGTACCCCAGAATGCAGATAGTGTCCTACAATTGGCAAAACGTCTGTTTGAACAGCGAGAATGTGAGCTTTCGATGAATCTGACTCTGTGTCGCGATTTGCGCCGCAAACAGGCGTCGCTTGATGCAAGTTTTCACTAAGATTTGTTGCGTATAGACCTAATCTGGCATTTAAACTCGCGCAAAATAGCGAATAAAAAAAATTTTCGTCAAAAGGTTCTAGTATAAGCACTCGTTTCATTTCATTGAGGGTCACAACGAAAAACTCCTGGATGACATCAGCAACGGTAATTTCAAGGTCTGATTCCTGCCGCTGACTAGAACGATCGGTATTCGCATAAAAATCAGCAATAATTCTTGAAACGCTAGATAAAGCCTTGGAAGAAAAATCGGGCAATTCCCGCTCAAAAAACAGTTCAGTGTAGTAGTGCCACTCATGTTTTTTGGTTAAGGATGATAAAAGTTTAGGGTCGTTCCTTCTGTGATCTCCTAAATTGAAATTTGGGAATAGTTCCGCAGTTTTTAGCAGATTTATACTAATCAGCAGGTAGCTAAAATACCATTGGAAATGATGAAGTGACCTCTGTGGATTGTTAAACTGATTCTGGTAATACGCATGGCATAAATACGTATTAACAGTTATCAAAACCTCGTACAAAAATTCGGCAATATCATATTTTCTTGCATGATGAAACTCATGTCCCATACACGCCGTCCCGGACTGAATTAGTTGTTTAAATCGCCTTAGGACATTAATGCCGCTGTCAACTAATTCTAAGCTAATCCCACCAATCTTTTCCGCGGTTATTTTTCTTATTGAAGAATTATGCCTTTCTAAAGTTGCTCTATAAGTTTCAAACAAGCTAATGAATCTATCTAAACAATTAGCGAACTGTTCACGCCTCAACAGGTCAGGCAAAATTTGTGGATCAAGGGTTTCTCCATTTGAGTCGATACTTCTACCTTGTATTATACGACTAAAATCTAAACCAAAAATCTCACTTTTACCTCCTGAATTGTATATTCTGATGAACTCATCAAGAGCTTCTTTCCACCGCTGTGCAAACTCTGAAGAGTACTCCACAATTCGTGTTTTTTCGTCCAATAATTCAATCATTTGAACCCTGAGCTCCTCCGAACTGCGATTTTGATTTTTTGAACCGAACTGTGTTTGCTCTACATTTGAGACAAATTCCCTTATTTCACCCGATAGCCTTCCAAAAGCTTCACCTAACGGTTTATCGAGTAACTTCTCCAATAAACCTAAAAATCCAAATACAATAATACTGGCAGGCTGACGAAAGATGTATTCCGTGTATTTACAATCCAATCTTGTGTAACCACAGGCCGTTCTAGCTAAAAACAAGCTGTTTAAGTACAAAGTCTTTTCAGAAAACCCCCAAGTTAAAAGCCGCGAATTAACCATACTTAGAATATGTAAAATTTCATCTCTAGCATTTAATGGCAAAGCTAAAAACTGAAATCCTCCTTCAGAGGTCTTAACTAACGCAAACGGACCTTGTCTAGGCTCAGTAACCTCGATTAGAATTTCTGGTATATGTCCAGACACCATTATTTTCTTTTGTGTTTCCGCTGCATGAGTGGTCTCTAAATAGCGAGTCCACCTAGGAACCCTGCTTAATTCTTCGGCCGTATAAACTCGCTCTGGCATTATTTAAATGATATCGAGGGTTCAAACTTTAAGCAAATTTAGCTAATATGGGCTATTCTTAGGCAATTATTTTTGGCGGCAAAACTTTAAAAATGAATTTGACATTCACCTTTGCAGGTATGCTTGAAAATGAGTAGAAATTGAACAAAAAAAAAGTATTTGTAAAAAGTTGAATTTTTAAACAGACACCCTGGACTTAATGGTAATCAGTTTATGGGCTTGTTGAAAAAGTCGCACTTTTACCGAACTGAGTGGAGGAACAATGTTTTAAAATTAGTATTTACCTAATTTTCCCACCTTTTTGTTTTATTTTTCTTTTTCTTTTGTTTATTTTCTAAAACAAATAAGCAATTTTTACCTACTCAGGATAGACCACCCCCTAGGTTGTCGAATAAGTCGGTTTTATCCTGTTAAACACAACCCTGATGTTATACCCTAACGCTTGAAAGTAACCTATGATCTTGTTCTT
>JANWWW010000087.1 GCA_025055295.1 Deltaproteobacteria bacterium
GGGGGGGTTGGGTTATTACCTCATGTACAGACAGGTGTCGGTGTCAGGGACAAATATGGAAATGTTTGGCTCATCGCGGCTGACGCTTGGTATCATGGTCCTACTCAGAAAGAGGTTCAAGATAAGTTCGGGTCTAACGTTGGAATACTTTCTCCAAAAAACACTCCCTATCAGCAAAATACTGCGCCTGGTGTCGAATGGGATGTAATGATTAAGATAACACCACAACAAATAAGAAATATAAGAGCGAACGGATTTAATGAGAATAACATCAAGCACTGTATTTTGGCCGGTATGGTCCTAAATTTAAACGTCAAAGATACTCCCCTTCTTCATTTGAATGTAAATCCATTGACGGTTAATCTTGGTAGTGGGGATTCGACACGGGTTTATGGTTACGTGGAGTGCCAGCAAACACGGGCAGCGTCTCATAAACTTAGATTTGGAAAGAATAACGGGCATGGTGGTCCGTAGCTTGATTATTAGGAAAAGAAGTTAAACAAGAGTCAAACTGATAAATTTTTAAACGATGTTGATACCAATTCTTCACATAGATGACAAAGAGTTTATTTTACAACAGGTACCTAATTTTTTATGTCTAAGAAAAAGAGTCATTTACAAAGTTAGTAGATTGAGAATTTATGTTTGCCAATCTAAGCGCAGTTACTTGCCACTTCTTTGTCAATATAGATGTGCCCGCATAGAGAGTTTATCACCCAAATTATCATGATGCGAAATAGGATTTTTGATATACGCCCTAATCAATTGATCCTAGTGTATTCTAGGGGTTAGGATAATTTACTGCATTAAATTACCGCATTTTTTATCTTTCATATGCCTTTCTCATTTTTCGTCCTTGTTTTTAAAACGTTTGTTTTCGCTTACTTGAGGTTGTTCACTATTATTAGAAAAAATTTCTTCTAGCTTTTGTGCCATTTCATTTAAATGCTTGGCCAGTTCAGAATCTGTTGGAAAGCCGGATTTGATTGATTCTTTGAAAGATTCTTTTAACCGCGCAAGGGCGCCCCGGCCTATCAAGTCTTCTAATGTCACTTCGATACTTTTCTGCGAAGCTTTTATTTTCAACACCAGTTGTCCCTTATTATTTGTCTCGAAAGTAGCCGAGTCTATTTTATTAAATACGAGTTCTTGTCCCTTCCTTTCTACCAGATATATATCTTTTGGAGGATTGTTGCCGGTTTTTAAAAACTCTTCAAACTTTTTCTTATCCTGAGGTTTAATTGCCACAATCAAACCTTCTCTTGTAAAAAACGCAGGCAAGTGACCAGTTTTTTCCACACCCTGCCAAAATTCCGTCTTTTGTTTAAATTCTTCACGCGAAATTGCTTGAGGAGATGAACCCGGATGCCTGAAAAATGCTTCATTCCAAAGTGTTTCGGCTTTTGAAGGATCTTCTTTGCGCGTTGTTATGAAGGACCTCAGTTTGGCTGTATCACAAGATAGGCTTAATGTGCCGTCAGGATTAATCAAGAAACCTTGACTGTGTTTTTCGTCATTTAGAAATCCAACAAGATAATATTGAGCGCCTTCTTTGTGACTTACGCGTCTTACAAGATGCAACTCAAGTTTTTCAGGTTTTACACCTAGCTCATTCGCCAGAACCGTTTTAATAGCTTCCAAATCTTTCTTTGCCTGAGGTTGATTAGCATAGTATGGATTTTTCGAGAGCCTATCGTTTAGTTGCTCGAGCAAGCCCTGTTGCGCCTGAGCTGCTTGCAAATTAGCGCCTGAACTGTGCTGAGACAGGTAATTTGCCGCGTTGTCCTTATTCGTTAGTGTTAGTTCTGAAATTCCAATTTGCTTTTCTTCCTTTTCAAGTTGCCTCATGTGTGTATACTACTTATCGAAAAATTAATGAAAATGATTCATTTATTTTTAGCATAATAACGATATGTTGCCAAATTTTAAATAAGAAGTGAGTTAGCTTAAAAATGTTTTAAATGTGACCATATTGTGTACCTTTTAGAATTTCTTGTAAATAACCCAAGTCACCTTTCCAAAAGCTTTATTCCCTTATTTCCGCTAGTTTAAGAATCTGTTGGACAGTGAATTCTATTCACAGGGTGAAAAAGTTTTTACCGGGAGCCTTTTGTAGGTAACTTTCTGATTTCAAGAAAAAAGTTGTTTGGGTGGAGAAATGAGACCCTCGGTAAGCAATTTTCTTACGAATAAACACCCGCTTAGAAAAGTCGAGCCGGTTAAACGGTGCATTTAGTTGATTTTACTATACCTTATATTAACCTCTATCTTTTGTTTTTGGGCTTTTGAGCCGCTTTTTTTACGAACTTGTTAACGTCTAAGTAACAACCGTTTTTTGCGTAGGGTTTAAGCTCCTTAACCTTTCGACATGAGTTGAGAAGATTAAACATCGCTTCTTTGACAGTTGCTTTTGGCTTAAGGCCAAAATATAAGGCAAAACCACCTGCTACGAACGGGGTTGCCATTGAAGTTCCTGACAATACTGCGTATTGGTTAGCGGGAATAGTGCTTAATATTTCATCACCCGGCGCTATTATTTTTACACCTTGCCCATAATTGGAAAAAGATGACAGAGAGCCAGTTTTAGTATCAGGGTCATAAAAACCTGAGCCTACTGAAGTTACATTTACAAGTTTATATCCCGCGGGGTAAATGGGATAAGTATCAAAATCCTCACTCTCGTTACCCGCGGCTGCGACAACTATGACTCCTCTCCTCTCGAGTTCTTTTAGCAAGTTTTTTTCCAAATCCGAATATCCAGGACTCCCCAGAGATATGTTGATGACTCTCACAGGCAATTTAGCATCCCGCAAAAGAGAGACGTAAATATATGCGTCTAACACGTAAGACAAGTAAATATTACCCTCTTGGTCGAGTACTTTGACGGGAATTATTTTGGCGTTTTTTGAGATACCTAAACCGCCGATGCCATTGTTTGCCCGAGCAGCAACTATTCCAGCTACATGCGTGCCATGACCGTCTGGATCGGACACATCTTTAATCAAATTGTCTTCGTCCGTTGTGGCATTGTAAGCAAGGTCAGTGTCAACCCGACCCGCTAAATCAGGGTGAAAAATGTCTACCCCTGTGTCAATAACTGCAACATACGCGCGTTTGAGTCCACTGAGCCTCCACGCATTTTTGCCATTTATTGATCTAAATATTGGGCTGAGGGAGTACCAGTATTCGTCATTTGGCTCACTAATCCGATAGTAACGATGATTGTTTTCACATTGACCTCTCGTCAAAAGTGAAATAAAAACGGGATTTAAAGCTGTTTTTACAGTGAAGTAACCAAAACCAAGTGACTTTGCTTTTATTCCGTTAATGTTCAACGTTTGAAACCTACTTTCTTTATTAACAAAAGGGCTGAGGCACACAACATTATCGGTGTAACTCGCCACCGCAATTAACAAAAAAAAGCCATTCCTGAGAAAAGCACAAAGGTCACGCACCATGTCAAATTTTATAACAGTATTTTTTGCTTTTTACAGGTTTTTTTGATTTTCGGCATTCATTAAATTATGGCTTCCTGACCTTCAAATTTAAGAAGAAAAGCTCCAGACTTTTCTCTCAAAGCCCTTAAAGCATAAGCGCGCAATTTTTTTGAACTGGATTTAAACCAGTTAGTACATCTGAAAAGTCTCTTCTTTCAATAAGCTATCTGCAAAACTCTGCAGGCACACGATGTACATGACCCTAAATTGTTTTTTCAACTTTTGGTTTTTGCAAGATTAATTAAGAAATTTTAAAGCCTTGACAAAGTTATGTCTTCGGTGAATTTAATACAGTAGCCAGCACATTATTCATTAAAGCCACATCTGATACGCTCGAACCACACCATCTTTAGGTTTTGGACAGAAAGTTAGCAGCGAAGTATTCTGCAGGCGTTCTAAATCCCTTCAGGTGGTCTAAAGTTAATTTCTTTGCTGTCAACAGTAACGTGCCACCATTGAGGGACTGGTAAAAGTCCTTTACCTCTATGACCAACTGGGTAATAAAAAGTTGGCAAGTTGATGGCAAGACTATCTAATATGGTTTTTAATCTTTGGGAACTAAACAATCTTTCCTGGTAATCAAAATTGCCTAAACCTAAGCCGACACAGTTTTTTAGGAATTTAGAATTAACCAGCTGAAAAAACATTCTGTCCAGTCGGTAAAGAGGTTCGTTAGTATCCTCTAAAAAAAGAATGAATTTTTCTGGGACTTCTTTAAGAAAAGTTGTGCCTAAAAGATCAGTAAAGATGCTTAAGTTCGCCGCTAGTGAAACCCCCTTTAAGGGCTTTTTTATTGAAGGATTGTTTAGTTTAACTGTAAAGCTTGATCTGTTAAATATTTTCAAAAAGATCTCCCATGCTTTGGCTGATTTCAGCCACGTCCAGTCCCCGTAAACCGCAAATGGCACAACCCGCGTTACCTGCAAGGCTGTTATGTCACTGTAGCCAAGAAAAAGTTTGTTTCCAATGCGTTTGTTAAACAGCGGAAGAAGACGCTGGCTGCCATAACCTCCTCTGAGACATACAACAATATCTGCGCTAGAACTAAAAGCGCTCAAAAGTTCACGGTATCTTTCGATGTCTTCGCCGGCCATGTACGGATGTTTTCTTTTGAATTTTGGCGTGTTAATAACTTGAATGCCTTTTTGTTTAAAAAACGCTTCAAGCCTGTGAAAACTTACCTTTGTACCAAGCGAGGCGGGTTGAACAACAAAAGCTGTTCTGGGTTCAGTTAAGTCGCTTGTTCGCATTTTAGCGTTTGTGAACCATGTTTAACCACGATTTTGGAAGCACTGTCTTCAATCTCAAAGATACCATTAGAACCAGAATACAATCGAAAAACAGTAGAACCATTCAGAAACTTTACCCCAATTTTTTTGTCATACGTGACATGGAACCCGTCTGTGGTCATATAGTAGCAACAATTCAAGGTCTCAGGAAAAAAAATTGAGTGAAAACTTTTTATTACGTCGACACTATCTCGAAAAATGTTATTAAACTGAGGATCAACCTGAAAATAGAATTCATCGCTTAGTTCGGC
>JANWWW010000088.1 GCA_025055295.1 Deltaproteobacteria bacterium
AACAAATTAAATAGCGCTTCGGACTTACTCATTTTTTCGATTTGAGCCATGTTAATTGAGCCATGATCGTCAACTAAACTAATTTTGTTTTTTTCGTTGTAAGCCAAGATGAAAGTGTTAGAACTCACCTTAAGACTAAATCCTTCGGCAAACTTATAAACTATTATTTCACCGTGATTTATCATGGGACAACTAGAAAGCTCGATAATTGGGCCTGAGTCCAAAGTGCTCAAGCCTTTTCATCAATCGTTCTTGCCAATTTGCGCTGTGACCGATATATTCGAGCTTGAGCTGTGATTGTTTTAAGGTTCCACTTTGAATGTTTGTAGTGCGCAAGTCATCCAAAACTTTTGAAAAATCATGAGGGCGATACAACCAGCAAGCGTTGCCGTACTCGCTGAATTCCACGGCAACGATTTGTGTAAATCTCATAACGAAGGCACTAACTTTCCCGCCTCTGACTATTCCGTAATCAAAATTATTCGGAATATCTCGTTTTCGACTTACAGCCAAGCTCTCCGCGATGAAAACTCGGGAGTCCACTACCTGATCTATATACAGCATCCAAAAATTTTTTCTGTTGTGAATATCCTCCGTATTTGCGAAAACGAAATCAAAGAAAAATTTCAAATCTCTTTCGGATAACCAGCTGACGAAAATTTGCCGGGCTTCCGGGAGCGAATAGTAAATCCATTTGTCGTAATGAATTCTAGGATCCCCAAGTTTATCTAAATCGAGAATTGAATCTCTTACTAGCTCTACTTGAGAGGGTTTGCCATTAACTGCCTTAATCAAGTATGTCGTTAGCTCAGATCTTGCCTCTAGGGCTAAACTATCGTTCCAGATAATGTCGTGTACTAAAAAATTGATATCACCCCTATTTAATTCGAGGATTTTTTTAATAAGCTGTTTTGCTAAATTTTTTAGAAGTTCTGCATAAAATTCTGAGAAGGAAGGTTCTAATCTTAGCTTGTCAAAGATCTGTGAAATTTGCCGATATTCTTTATCCTCCAACAATTTTGTGGCTAAGTTATCTGGCGCATTTTGGCCTATGAAATATTCAGCCTTTAACTCCGCGGTAACAAATAAATCGTGCAAATTTTTGAGAAGAAAATCGCTTAATTCTCTGTTCATGCTAAGAACACGGAACTTTCGCATATAAGCTAATAGGAGACTTCGCTGAGTACGGAGAGCGGAAACATTTACTTTTCCTGTCAAGAGCAGTTGGATGAATTCATCATCGGCCAGAATTTCGGGAATGGAACACATTCTCGTTAAATCTTTTGCGGATAATGAGGATTTTTTTGTTTTGTAATCCAACCATTTTTTCACTAAATCCTCTGCCTTCGATTCTTCTGTCTCGCCGCCAGAGGACAAAAGTAAGTCTCTAAGCTTTTCCTTGAAAAGAACTGGCATGTCATAAAATTCGGAAAACTCGTGTTGATTCAATCGCGCTATTTTCGCTCGCAGAAATTGTTTGAGCGCGTTCAAGGAATAGTCAAGGCTACTGGACATGCGCGGTTCCAGGGCCTATATGAGCCTTCATTATTTCTATTTCATCCTTGGATTTCGTGCGTATTTTGAATTTTACCGTTCTGCATTTTTTTGTCAACTGCTCATCGGCATCTTCTGGGAACTGACATTCTATAGCTCCTCTACCCCCAAACAGAGAAATCTTTTGAAAATAATTGAGCCAAGGATGATCCTTGAAATTTTGAAAGATGTATTTCATAACAGCGCTTGCTCTTGCTTGGCTCAAGTCCCAGTTGTAGAATTTGTTCACAACATTGGTCCTAAGTTTGTGATCAGTGTGTCCTTCAACACTTATTTGAGCAATCGATTCTGCATCTATTGAAATTAGATCGAGAAGAAGAGGAACAAACTGACTTAAAAAAGCTTGCGCTGACTGATTGAGCTCGGTTTTGCCTGTCTCGAATTGTAAAATCTCCTCCGGCACGATTATTGCGAGATTAAAAGCGTCTAATTTCTCAACATGAATTCCAGAGAGCCCCAACTCTGTGATTTTTTTCTCCAGAAAATCTTTGATTTCGCCTGTCTTCGATTTCGCAACATCGGACGCAGAAATTTCACTTCTAAGATAGACCACCAACAAAAGAATGAATATAACGAGAAGCGATATAATCATATCTACCATCGAGAACAAGAAGCTTTCCTTCGTGTTTCCAGTTGCCATGATTGTCTACAACCTACTTATCGGATTACTCTTTCCGAACACACCTATCGCGTTTAAAGAAGCTTCAAGCAGCTCTGTCACCATTAAACGAAGTGACATGATCTTTAAATTCACTAACTGCGTCAGCTAATTCATTAACATCCCTGGAGAATACTTTAGAAGCCTGTTCAAGTGCGTCCTTGAACTGTCCCAAAACATTACCAGTGGTTTCTCTTAAACTCTTAGAGTAATTTTCAACGGTATTTCCTAGGCTTGTAACTAATTCAGTAATTGACTTCTGAAGGTTTTCGGATAGGTCGTCCATGTTTTTAAACACGGTCTCTTGAACTTTGATAATTTGCTCAACACTTGAACAGGATTGCTGTAACTTACTGGCAACCACGTTTAGGTTATGGGTTCCAATCTCTATTTTTCCAGCGATGTCGGAAAGCCGTTGGTAAGAAGCCTGCATGCTGTCAGAGAACCGTTGCATCTTCTCTTGCACTTCTGTGAAAGCCTCTAGCGCCTGAATATGCCCTTGGGAGGCTTCTTGGAAGCTCCGTAAAATCTGAGTGTTACGATCCACTGCTTCGTCAAGTTGTTTTAACGCCATTTCTTGTAGATTCTGTGACATTTCAGCAACATGTGTAATCTTTTCAGTGGCACTACGAGATGATTGGTACAACCCAGTTGTAACTTGCTCGAGCAAAATAAAAAATTTATCTTCAAGCTTACCGACTAGCGTCGAGACTCCACTTCCGAGAGCCTCTAGTTGTTGAATTAATGTGTTGCTTATTGATGAACATACGGTCTCCGAAATCTGTCGAAGTTGACTTCCACTGTCAAGAATTGACTTGTTGGCTTGCTCGTAAGTCTGCGAGATCCTGTCTAATTCCTGTGCAAACTGACGAACACTTTCACCGAAATCGTTGAAAAATGACTGGGTGGATGAAAACAGAGAGCACTTAAACTCCTTGACCATTTCCTCGATTGCCGACTTCAATTGCTGTGTAATCTCTATTAGTGAGCCTTCCTTCTGCCTTCGCAATTCTTCAATTGCATGACTGAGTTTTTGAAAATGAGGTTCAAGACTTGATTGAACACCTTGCTGTAAACCTTTTACTAGATCAGAGCCAAGATCTCTCACAAAATTTGTCACTTTACTTAGCATTTCATTACTGTCTTGCAACAAGCTTTGTACTGAGAGGAACGGAAAAATTTGATTTATTCTTCGTCTCAAATCGTTAAATGCGGTCATCACGCGACTTTTGAGAAGATCTTGGAGAAACGTGAACAAAATACTTAGACCTAACGCAACAATTGACGATAAGAATTTACCGGATAAGTTGTAAACTAGTTCCTCAACACCTACTATTTTCCCAACGGCTTGAGGATCTTGTTTGACGCTAGCAAGTCCAAGGAGAATTGCCAAGAATGTGAAAAAGAGTCCTAAACTCGTTAAAACAGCGCTTGTGCTTTCGGATACCCTAAAAACGCGATTTAGTGAGTCATTCGTAAAAAATTCCTCGACCTGTTTGGTATTTTGAAATCTCCAATCGTTTCTAGCCTTGCTGATATCGCTTTCAAAATTAGCAGTTTCATTTTTTTCACGAGAAGGAACGGCTATCAAAGATTCCGAAAATTCATCCCACTCAGGTTTAAAAATTCTTGTACTCTCAAAAATACGGGAGATTTCGTGTTTCTCTGCTAAATCTGGACCATCTGTCGGGGTGCCGAATTTTGCAAGCTGTCTGCTGCAGACTTTTATACAGCTTCTAGTTCCAAACCACGAAACGATTATTTTGGTTGATTCAAAACTGAATATCATGAGTAACAACAAGCATCCGAAGATTGAAACTAAAGGAATCTTAAAATCACCTACAGCGCATTGCTGGTCCCAATTTAAGTGATTGGGATTTTTATTTAACGTCTGGAGAAGTTTCCAATCGCATAAGTTATCGACAAAATTTGAGAACCACAATACACATCCTGCAGTGGCCAAAAGTGCTACGATTGGCGACAGTCTCAAGTTAGTGAGGTAAAAAAATATGAGTACCTTCTGCCAAAAATTTGGGAACGGCTTTTTTGTATTGGGCATGCGATTCTTTGATTTTACGGCAAACAAGATCGTCTAATCAAAAGTACCCATGGTGTCTATAGCCTCGGTCCTGGGCCTTTCGGATAGAAAGAGGTCCCTCCTTAGCTTAAAGCTAGATCCAGATTGGGATTCCCTATTTTCGGGGATAAGAAGGGAATGATAGTAGGGAATTGATGGAAAAGTGCTACTTTTACTGAAGTAAGTGGAGGAACAGTGTTTCAAAATTAATGTTTTTCTACTTTTCTCGCCTTTTGTTTTATTTTTCTTTTTGTTTTGGTTATTTTCTAATGCAAGTAATCAATTTTTACCCCCTCAGGATAGACCACCCCCTAGGTTGTCGAATAAGTCGGTTTTATCCTGTTAAACATAACCCTGATGTTATACCCCAACGCTTGAAAGTAACCCATGATTTTGTTCTTAAGTAATGTCCTAAACCTTGTAACTTTCGGTAATACCGCAAACACTCTCTCAAAGGGTTTCTATTTATATTCCTGTCGACGATGTCCTTTTAATTGTGTAAATTTAGTTTGTTAAATCATGGTGATAGATTTTATAAGGAGGGACAAGATATGACAAGACAAGCCTGTATGGATGTTATGAGAAAGTTTTTACAAAGACCATATCTTAAGCTCTGATAACAGAGCTTGAGACCGTCATAGGGGCGAAGAAATATGAAAGAAACCCCGAACGAAGGAACTACCGTAATGGTACTTACAAAAGACTTGTTAAAACAACCCTAGGTGACATCGAAATTGAAA
>JANWWW010000089.1 GCA_025055295.1 Deltaproteobacteria bacterium
TCCTAAAACAAAAAGTAAACCTTCTAAACTTTGACATGCCTTAAAAAAAACTCTTTCAACTTCTTCATGCTTAAAGATAAATTTAGCCAGATCAACCCTTTTTGCCCATTCACCAATTGCTCCTCTTTCCATGATTTCATATACCCTTTGAGCTATTTCAATGGGGTCAGGATTTCCAAGAAACAAGTCCCACATCGTATGGTCTCTCAAGTTACCTTCATTGTCTACTCCCCTAGTACTTAGGCATTTACAAAAGTCATCGAACGACAAAGCAATAGCTTCATCATAATCCTCCCATCCCCTTTTTAGATGAAAAGCTGCAATGGCTTGATAAAATGCTTCCTTTACTTTCAGCACTCGTTCGTAGGTAAGCTTTTTAATTTCATCAACAAACCTTTGTGGTGCCAACCTTAAAATCATATCGATTGTTAGCAATCTTTCTAAAGAAGTTGCTAAAAAATTCAAAGTTTGTCGCTCATTATTTACAGTATTTACAGTTTGTACATTTACACGCTCCATCATATAAAACTAAATACTAATTAAGTGCGGCTTTTTTGTTAATTTAGATCATTCTTATCGCTGGCAAGTTAACTCTGCTTTAATCCTTAAATACCAACTTTTCTGTTGTAATAAATCTGTTAATAAAAACCTAAAAAACCTCTTTTATTGAAAAAAAATTTATATCATAAAACCGCCGGTACTTGTTATTGTTTTCTATTCCTCTTAGCTGTTCTCCGTAGTCTTCCTGGTTTAGTGATTACACATCAAGATTTGTTACTACATCATAATTTTCCTCAATAAATTTCTTACGGGGCTCTACGTCTTCTCCCATCAACGTTGAAAATACTTCGTCCGCATGCATTGCTTCACCTATCGTAACCTTAACTAAACTTCTTGTCTGAGGATTCATCGTCGTCTCCCATAATTGATCTGGGTTCATTTCCCCAAGCCCCTTAAACCTCGTAATTGATATGCTTTTGGAACCTTCTGTATATACGAAGTAGTAAAGTTCATCTACTGTGTCTATTCTTACCTTAGATCCTGTCTTGTTGTTTGAAAAAACTACTGGTAATGAAACCATTGAAGCTAAACGGTCCATGTGGCCAACACTAATAGAATCAAAGAATCTTCTGTTAACACCTACCCTCATAGTTGTAAATTTGCTTTCGCTTTGAATTACGACATCGTCCCCATTGTTAAACAAAACTGTCCATTTTTCTGGAATAGCTCCATTTATCAAAATATCTCTTGCAACTAGTATACCTTCGACTGAAGAATCTATATCTCTTAACTCCCGAATCCTCAATCTTTCCTCCATGTATTTTTCCAAAACGTTTCTGATCATGTTTTGGCCGTTTGGTTCCTCATGCCAAATAGAGTAGAAGTTATCTATGAGTACCCTTACTAGCCCCTTTTCGTCTTTTATATACTGCTCCTTCCTTCCCGTTTTTATGCGGTAAAGAGGTGGTTGGGCAACAAAAACCCTCTCTTGAAGGATTAATTCTCTAACATGTCTATACAAAAACGTAAGCAGTAGTGTCATAATGTGGCTTCCGTCGACGTCCGCATCTGTCATTATTATTACTTTCCCATACCTTACTTTTGAAGCATCTAGAGCACCGTTTGTATCAAATCGTATGCCCAACGCAGCTATTAATGCCTTTATTTCTTCGAAATCAAAAATCTTGTGAAGTTTCGCCTTTTCGGCGTTCAGGATCTTTCCTTTTAAAGGTAAAACAGCTTGGAAATTCCTATCTCTTGCTTGTTTAGCTGAACCTCCAGCAGACTCACCTTCGACGATAAAAAGTTCCGCTTTTTCTACATCTTCCGTCTGACAATCAGCCAGCTTACCTGGTAAAGAAAACGAATCTAATACCCCTTTTCTTCTAACCAACTCCCTAGCCTTTCTCGCTGCTTCTCTCCCCCTAGCCGCTTCAAGACACTTTCCTACAATTGTCTTAGCTACAGCGGGATTTTCTTCGAAATATCTCGAGAAAAACTCAAATAAACATGTTTCCATCACTGACTTAATTTCTGAATTTCCGAGTTTAGTTTTAGTCTGCCCTTCAAACTGAGGATTTGGGATTTTTAGGCTTATCACGCATACCAATCCCTCTCTTGTGTCTTCACCTATAATCTGTTCTTTTTTCAATAAACCATTCCTTTGGGCATAAGATACTACAGACCTCGTCAGAGCCGTTCTAAAACCTACTACATGCGTACCACCCTCGACAGTGTTTATGTTATTTACGTACGAAAGCAAGTTTTCTGTGTAATCGTCCACGTATATTAAAGATACTTCAATTATTAGATCTTCTTTTGAAGTCTTAAAATAAATTGGTGTGTTAAAAACAGGTTTTTTCCCGTGACTTAAAGCAATAACATAATCCTTTATACCCCCGGAATATTTAAAAGATTTTTCTTTTCCCGTATTTTCGTTTACAACTTTCAACACGACATCTGGGTTAAGGTAAGCAAGTTCTTTAGCCCTATTCTGAACTATTGAGAAATCAAAATCTTTAACGTCCTCAAAGATTGTTTTATCTGGCAAAAATCTGACCGAGGTTCCTCTTTTTAAACAGGAACCTTTCTCAACTAGTGTTGTAACCGGCTTGCCCCTCTCGAAACGCATAAAATATTCCTTTCCGTCCCTCCAAATTGTTGCTTCCAACCATTCGCTTAGAGCATTAACCACTGAAACTCCCACCCCATGCAAGCCTCCAGAAACCTTATACACACCCTTGTCAAATTTCCCGCCTGCATGAAGTCTAGTCATTACTACCTCTAGAGTGCTTATTCCCTCGGTCGGATGAATATCAACCGGTATACCCCTTCCATCGTCCACCACAGAAGCGCTACCATCACTATGAAGCGTAATTGTTATATTACTGCAATATCCAGCTAGAGCTTCATCTATCGCATTGTCAATAACCTCATTCAGAAGGTGATGATATCCTCTCTCATATGTGTCACCTATGTACATCCCAGGCCTTAGCCTTACAGCTTCAAGCCCTTCTAAAACTTTTATATCGGCTCCAGTGTATTCCTCTGACACTATTCCTATCAGCTCCTTACCTCTTCATCCACCGTCATAATGTAGTACTCATACCCATCCACGCCATCCAACCTTAGTCTTATGGCTTCGTCATGACCATTTGAATCGAGCCATATTGAGTCTACTTGCACAGGCAACCTTAAAAAATCAGTTAAATAAGACGAGTTCAACATTATCGCCATAGGCTCCACGGTTCCATCAAGTATATCCAATTCCTCTTCTCCTTCTCCAAGCGAATAATTTCTAGCGGTTAAAATGATTTTATCTTTCTCCATTGATATTTTTATTACATTTCCTTCTCCCGCCAAAGAACTAATTCTTTTAACCGCCTTGTACAGGTCCTCTAAATTTAATTTAATTGAGTTTATAAAACTTTCCTTCAACACAACTTTATAGTCTAGGAACTTATCTCCTCCCTTCAATATTGATAATGACGAATATTCCGTCTTTAGTGCAATAAATTTTCCATAATCAAGTATTGCTACAATGTCATGATCTGCCAAACACCCAATGAAACCCTTAAGATCGTCCAATGCTTCAACAGGAATAGACATTTTTCCAAAAAAACTACTGGCATCGATATTAACCCTCAACAACGCTAGTCGACACATGTCGGTTCCTACAAATTCTATCAGTGAGGGATCGCTTTTTGATTGAGAAATAAACAACTTATTTGCATTCTGATCTGGTGCTGACTTTGAAACAGGAAAAGCAGTTAATTCCAATATGCGTCGAAGTTCTAAAGCCGATATAGTTGCTATTGGAGCACTTTCTCCGACTGCTGGTAGTGGAAAATCCTTGTGGTCAAAAGCAACCAGCCTATATCTTGATTTACCACTGGTCAGGACAACCTTTCTTTGATCAACATCGTAGTCAAGTATTACTTCTCTGCTGGATAAGTCTTTGACAATATCGTATAAAACATCAAACTTTAAACAAACCTCTCCCGGTTGTTTCACATCTCCTGGAACAAGAGACTCTGCAATTTCTTCACCGTTTGACGATATGAGTTTAATACCCTCGTTGTTCGCTTTAACCAAAACCATGCTAAAAAGTTCGATGAGAGATCTTCCCTCTCTACTTACTTGTAATTCCAGCGCTCGCATGAACTCTGCTTTATCAAAAACTACCTTCATGAATGTTTTCCGTAATGATTTAATTTTACTCTAACAGATATAAGCTCATAAAGAAATTTAAGTTTCAAGGAAATTAACTTGAAGAAGGTTTTAAAAGTACGGATCTACTCGAAAATCACTCTTCCGTTGAAAAAATAACATAAGTTATTTATTAGCAGATTAAATTGAGATAGTGAAATTGTGAAATTTTAAAACTAGAGATAGTTTCCAGTATGAGCAACATACTTATTTTTATTTTTTCAAAAGAAAAATATATTTTTAGGCAAATATCACCAGCACACTATTCAAGTAGCTTGATCTAATACAGTGAATTGCCGGTATTTCACCAATTAATGTCAGAGAATCGAGTTTTCTTTTGTATTATGTGAAATATGGTTGATATTCTATATCTCTAGCCATTACTCTGTTTAAAAATAGGCGAAAATTAACATATACTCGAATTTCTTTACTTTTACAGTACCTTTTGGAAATAATAGGTCAACAAGGAAAGTAAATATTTTCCAGAAATATATAAGGC
>JANWWW010000008.1 GCA_025055295.1 Deltaproteobacteria bacterium
TGATCCTAGACAAACATTTTGTTTCAGTATTAAGCTAGCTAACCCGCTCCTTTTATTTAACAACGTTCTGAAACATATCCTACATCAAAAACATGTGGATAGCCCTGAATTTATTAGCTCTAGCTGTCAAAGACCGATCGATGTCACATATTCCAAATGATTTGCTGGAGTCAGACGAACACTCAGTCTAGGGTAATATTTAATATGATTGTCATTAAATCTTAGCACGAACACAAAAAAAATTATTTTCAAAAAGACATATACGGATGCAAAGTCTGTACGCCGAGTTATTCTATATGTAATCTATAAATACGTAAATCCCAATGAATCGTACTGATATATCAAAAGCGAAACACCCTATTTTCATTCGGTCTTTTTAATCTGACCCTAAGTAGCCTGAGCCAATCCGTCTGAAATTCAGCCTGACAAATTGCAAAATAAAGTAGCCACTGTCTTAATTCTTTTGGACTAACAAATTCAAGCGCGCTTTTTTGGTTTGATTTTAACCTGTCATACCACGTTTTTAACGTTTTTGCGTAATCCCCTGAACGATTATAAATTAGGTCTATAACTAAACCAGTATCCAATAACGCTTTTTGTATTGCGAAAAGGGATGGAAGACAGGAGCCCGGAAATATACGCGTCTGTATCCAATCTGCTCTTTTCAAATACCTGAAGTAATCAAAGTCAGGGTAAGTGATCGCCTGAAGCAGTATTTTTCCACCATGTTTTAGCAACGAGTCCAACTTGGAAAAGAAATCTCGCAGGTAGCGATCCCCAACAGCCTCGATCATTTCTATAGAGACAATTTTGTCAAATTTTCCGTCTATCGCTCTGTAATCGCATAATTTAACCGTTACAAGGTCTGTTAAATTTTCTTTCTTGACTAGCTCACATACATAATCAAACTGAACCTTGGAGATTGTGATTGTTGTGACCTTGCAACCAAAGGTTTTTGCCGCGTAAACGGCAAAGGACCCAAAACCTGATCCAATTTCCAAAACGTTGTCGTAGCTCTTAATTTCCAGTTCATCGCAAGCACACCGCAACTTGTTGATTTGAGCATGGTCTAAATCATCATTGCCACCCTCGAAGAAAGCGCAAGAGTAGGTCAGTGAGTTGTCCAAAAAAAGTTTGTAATATGAAACCGGTTTATCATAATGAAAAGAAATGTTTTTAACTGAGTTACTTTGAGAATTGTGCCTTACAAGCTGCGCTGCCCAATAAAGGAGCCTGTAAACTAAAGATCCTGTTTCAGCAGAGGCAAAAACGTCCCAGTTGTCAAGAAGCAAACTCACGAGTTCCGCGGGGCAATCGGAGTCCCATAATTCTTCAACGAAGGCGTCGAAAAAGCCAATTTGCCCCTCAAGCGCCAACCTCCAGAATAACTTAAAATCGTTAATTTTAATCGTTGCCGAATAACCCTCCTGTTGGCCATTATGCTCTTCTTCGAGACCATCTGGGTAAACAAGCTTTAGTCTACCTTTTTTAATGTTTCTTAGCTTTTTAGTCAGTCGCGCTTGTAGAATTTGTGTAGAAATCATATACGGCCTAGCCCAAACCAATTGTAGTCCTTTTGGGGAGGGTTTCGAAACCACTGTCAGTTTTTTTAGTAGCCACAAATTTAAAGCCTGACTGTATATTTTTAGGGTCGTTAACCAAAACATCGTAGGTCTTGAAAGGAAAATGATTACGAGCTGACTTCTTTTGTTGAGTGGCCGCAAAGAGGCTCGATAGTCGGCAGTGAAAACCTTTTGCCCTTTGAAGTAGTACACGAATTGGATGTAAATTGTGGGACTTAATTTGACAAACACTAGGTATTCTCCGTCTCTTGGGAAGAACGGGCTTACGAAAAAATCCTTTCTCCACGTAAAGTAATGTCTTGCAGAGTCAGTTAAGTCCTCAAAATAGATGTACCTCTCCCAAAAAGTGTTATTTACCTCCGCAAGAAAATATAATGGCCTAGCTTGAGCGAAGCAAAAATAAAAGTTTACCGGGTTGAAAGCAAAGCCAAGAACCCGCGGGGTAGTCAAGCAAAATATCGAGTCTGCATCGAATCTCCTTGACAACCTCTCGCAGAAGAACGTTTCAAGCTGATCTCTAATAGGAACATTTTTGCCAAAAAAATAGTCAGAATATTTGATGGAAAAAAAATTGAATTTGTTAAGCTTAAAAAACCAAAGTTTCTCGAGGTCACTAACCCTCGACACTTCAAACATTATGTAGTCGTGTTTATAGGTGAATTTATTTGGTTTAGGCTGGTACCGGTGGTGAGTTGTTTCTCCCTCAGCTAAATAAATTTTCTCCGGATCGAACATTTGAACAAATCAAAAGCCTCTTGGGCTGATTTGAACGCATCTTCGTGAAAACCATAACCAAAGAAAGACCCGCAAAAATAAACATTTTCAACACCTTGAAATTTCTTGAGCGCTTCTACAAAGGTTTGATTTCTTTTGCCAACAATCGGATGACGAAGAACCGTCTGGTACAAACATTCCGAGCTGACGGTTCCATCATTCAAAGACACGAGGTAGTTTTTCTTTTGAAGTATTCTTAGGTCATAAACAATTGAAAATGTCTGTGAGTCCTTTTGTACAAAATTCCAAGCTCCACTTATTTCCGGCAAAGACGAAAAATTTTTGTGAACATAAATTGAGCTCTCAGAGCTAAGCGGTTTTTCTATTTCTCTAAGTTTTGAGGCAATAGTTAGGTCGCTTCCGATCAGCAAATCATAGAGAAAATCCTGCTCTATTGCGAAAAATAAACAGTCGAAAACCTCAGGACCCCTTGAGGTGGAAATCCTCAGTTTGCCATTGCTTTTTGTTATTGAGTGAACTTCTGTCCCGTCTCGAATATTTTTAGGATCAATCAAATTGACAACTGCCTCAAGATAAGCCTTAGTTGAGCCTTTTATGGTATGCCACTTGGTTCTCTTTAAAAGATTTAACATCTCATGATTACGTAAAAAACTCAAAACATACTCATAATCGGGACAAGATAGATTTTTATCGACAGACCAAAGTGTATAAGCCAGAGGCTTTATGAAGAGGTTTTCAACAAGATTACATGGTGTGTGATTTGAGCCCTTTTGCCACCGTGTAAGGTTTGCTACGAGTTTAATAAAAAATAAAAGACTTCGCGTTAAGGGACGGTTTACTAGTAAAGATTTAACTATAGACTCCCAGCTGGAACCCCAGTTGAATTTTTCTTTGGCAACAAAAGTTTCAATCCCAAAGCTCATGTCAGTTTGTTCAAACTCAAGACCTAGTTTTTTTAAGAAACCGGTTACTAACGGATAAAATTTTGGGTTAAATACCTGAAAACCTAAATCAATGTAATCTTTACCAATTTTAGTCGGATAAATATTGCCCCCTAGTCTTTCTTTTTTTTCAAAAACAGTGAATTCAATGCCTGACTCTTTCAAAAGCGATGACAGATATAAACCAGAGGCTCCGAAACCAACAACAGCTACGCGCATTTTCGAAGCTTTGCAAGATACACGCCAAAGATATTGCCATCACTTAAGCCGAAAAACTCAGAGCATCCGATAAAGAACAATCTCCACCTATTCAAAAACCGGTTAGCTTCCTGTTTAGTCATTCCCGAAGCCCTAAGGTAATCCATAAGCTCATGCCAGCGGGCAGCAAGATTTGAAAGCCAATGGTTAGCCGTATTGGCGTAATGCTTTCCAGATATGTATTCGAGTTTTTCCAATTTAAGACTATCTTGCAAAAGCAAAAAGACTGGAGAGGGCATTATACCCCCAGTAAAAAACTCTCGACTCATCCAATCCGACCACTCAGTTGGCTCATAGACGTAAGGACAATACTGCGTGGCAAAGAAATGGACAATAAAAACTCCATTCGGTCTGATGAACCTTGCTATTTTCTTGAATGCTAGTTTCCAATTTTGAATATGTTCGAGCATCTCAACCGCAAACACAGCACAAAACTCCTCTTCAAAATTTAAGTCCGCAAAAGACTGCTTCCTGACATTCACGGTATTTTTGTCTGACAGCAAATTTTGCACGTACCTCGCCTGAGAGTGGGAGTTGGTTACAGCCGTAATCGAGGCTTCCGGAAATTTTTCGCTTAAAAACCCCGTCAAAGATCCCCAACCGCAACCTAGATCAAGTATCTTAATAACTTTTTCATTTTGAAGTAACTTTGCGTAATTTTGAAGCATTGCCTCTTCTGCATTATTTAAATAGACATGATCATTTTCAAAAAAACAGCAACTATACTTGAGCCTTTTTCCAAGAACTTTTTCAAAGAACGCGGGATCGATTTCATAATGCTGTTTATTTGCATAGTCCTCATACAGGTCTAATGGTTTCTTCGATAACTCGTCCCAGATTTTTATGATTTTTTCTAAATTAAAGTCCGACCGAATTTGGCGAACTCTCAAAATACACAAAATTCGAGCCGCGATTCTTACCAAAAATTCTGGCAACCAATATCTTTCAAATAAGTTAATTAACATTTTTTAATTTTTATGCTTATTTCAATCCCGGAAAAAGAAGCGGAACCTTCTGGCTGTACTCCTCGTATTCTTTGCCAAATTTGCTGAGCCTCCTGGGCTCTTGATAAGGTATTCCTGAAAAGTACCGAATTATGAAATAAGCATATAACGGTGTTAAGATGTTTACAAGTTCCAATACCGAGTTAATTTGAGATATCGCCAAAAAAAACCAGAAAAGTATCTCAAATGTGTAGTTCGGGTAACGAGACACGCGCCACAGATTTGAGTTCAAAAAACGATTTTCTTTTTTCAGTTTGAGTTTAACAATTTGAAAATCAGCAAATGAATTAAATCCCAGCGAAAGCAGCGATAGAAATACACAGATGAAAAAAAATGTTGAATTAAACGGTGTTGGGTTGTGTATCTGCGTGAATGCCGGAATAACGAATAAAGCGGCTGACACCAACTGAAAAGCTGATGCTAGGACATGTCTTGTAACATCCTTGTACCTGAAGTCATGTTCGAAGTAAGCTATTCTTATCAAGATGACCGATATAAGTTTAACGCTCCAAATTAACACCAATGTCCAAATTAGCCATGAATAAGGAGAATTTGATGCTATAGCGCCACCAGTGTATACACAAAATATGGCCCAACACCAGCCAATATCGTAAAATTCGCCTCTGCCTTGAATTTTTGCCAAAAGCCCAAAGAGGGATATTGATAAAACCATCAAGATAATTATTGATAACGAAATCATTCAAAGGGTATTTTAAATGCACTTTGTGAACTTGGCAAACTTTTTCAAAGGAATTGCTTATTTTGCTTGCTTTTACGCAACATGGTTTATTCTAGCGTCAACTTCAAGTTTTAATTACAAGTTGCCGCTTCAAGCAATGACTTTGGCAGTTTTTTCCCTTGTATTTCACCGAAATAAAATTGTTCACAGTGTAGTTGCCGGTCTTTTTGCCGCATTTGTGGACAACATATTAGTTAAATTTTTTGTAGGAATTTACAGAGAGTCTACAACATTCGGTCCGCCCGCATGGTTAATATTCATGTGGATACTTTTTTTCGGTTTTTTGTTTAATTCAATAGCATTTTGCTCTATGCCGGCAGGCTTATTAGTTCCAATATTTGGTCTCGGGGGATATTTTGCCGGATTTTACCTTATCAAAAACGGAAGCTTGGTTGCAGACACAACTATCAGCGTTGGGTTTTTATGGAGTTTTTACGGGACTCTCTACTGGGTTTTCAAAAGATATCTATGCAAATGAAATGCCGTTAATTTCATGTTACTATATTAAGATTGGATATGAAAGACGTAAACTTCATTGCTGTTTATGATTGGATATTCTACTTTTAAAGATCGAACCAGAAAAAACAGTCAGTGTGTAAATTACACATTATAACAGAAAAAAAATCTTGAGGTTTCAAAAGACGAGTCTCTGAGCAAAGGGTTTTTTCAAATGCCTAAAGTTATTCCGCCCTTCTTTTGAAAAATTCCCTTGCCCTAAGTAGCAACAGATCCTTAACCATCGAAAAGCCATGTTTGATGATAGACACTTTACTACCCGCTTTTTCCTCCCACTCAATCGGAATTTCGACTATGCTGTAGCCCTTTCGTGATAGCCTCCATAGCAGCTCAACGTCAAAAGCAAATCGATCAATAGTTAGTTCATCCAGGACTGTTTTAATGGTGCTAGCCCGGAAACCTTTAAACCCACACTGAGTGTCTTGGATTTTCAACCCGAAAAGAATTGAAACGAACACATTAAAAATTCTGCTGATTAACCGTCTAAGCAAACTTATCCTCGCCTTCGATGCTTTTAAATACCTTGATCCTATAGCGCAGTCATAGTTTTTAAGCGCGTCCAAGATGTCGAATATTGCCGTAAAATTAGTCGCTCCATCGCTGTCTAGAAATACAACTATATCACCACTTGCGGTTCTGATGCCTTCTCGTACTGCACGACCTTTGCCGTAATTCTTACCCAGTGCAACAACTTTGAGAAAATCGATTTGTTGGGAAAGGCGTTGAACCATAGGCAAAGTGCCGTCAGTGCTACCATCATCAACTACAATTATCTCGTAGTTAATCTTTCCATTAAGGATTTGACTGCATTCACATAGGGTTTTGTAAATTCTCGTTTCCTCGTTGTAAGCCGGAATAACTAACGACAAAAGTTGCATCAAGCGCTTTTTTGCTATAGTATTAGAGAGCTTAATCCAAGTAAACCATGAAACGTACTTATCAGCCGAGCAAGTTAAAGCGTAAAAGAACCCATGGCTTTTTAAAAAGGTCATCAACCCGTTGGGGAAGAAAAATTCTCAGAAACAGACGAAAAAAGGGGCGCCACTCCCTTACACCATCAGTAAATAAGAAAGGACGCTTCAAATAAGCTTTTTTATATTTGCTATTAAAAGGCCTAAAGGGGAGGAAAAATTTTTTGGTTTTGTTGGCACACCCGCCCTTTTATCGCTCCTATTTATTAGATGTGTACATTCGATATATTGACACCAGTTCAAACAATCTAAAAAAACCAGTGATTTATTTGGGAATTTCATTTTCAAAAAAGCTTAAAACAAACGCGGTAACTAGGAACAAGACAAGAAGAAGGATCAGGGAAATTTTCAGAAAATTCATGGCTGAAAAAATATCTTCAAGTTATCAGATACTTGTGAAAGTCAAAGCTCTGCCGAAAAAAGACGATTTTTGGGTTTGGAAAGATGAATTTGATAAAATCTTTTAGGTGAACTTAATGAGGTTTCTGTTTAGACTTTACAAGTTGTTTGTCTCCCCGTTAATTGGCAACAGGTGTAGATTTTACCCATCCTGTTCCGATTATTTTGTCCTAAGCCTGAGCAAACATGGTTTTCTTAGAGGGACTTTAAAAGGTATCCTGCGTTTATGTCGTTGTAATCCCTTTTTCCAAGGTGGGTTTGATCCGGTTTAGCCTGTATTTTTGACTGACCCCTATTTTGGTGACAACAGAGTTTAAAAGTTGGAAGGCATGAACGAAAACAAGAGGTTCTTATTGGCTTTAATACTCTCATTTGCGTTCGTATACTTTTATTCCGCATGGCTTGCTAAGAAATACTCTGTGCCAGATCAGGATAAGCCAGCCGGGCAAGAAAGTTCTAAAGAAATCCAAATAGTTCCGACCGGTAAAAATTTTGATGTCATAATATCGCCTGATGATTACTTGCAAGTGGCCCATAACAATCTTTTCAAATTCAAAGTAACAAGAACGGGGGGGCTTCTAACAGGGATCGAACTGCTTAAGCACAAAACTTCGGCAGAAGACAGCAGCCCTTTTCGTTTAGTCTCTGACGAGAATCAATCATTTATGCTTGGTCTAGAAGTTAATGGCGAGTTTGACAATACTTCTTACTCGATTAAAAACACAAACCTCGAGCAAGGAGTTACTTCCATATCTCTTGTCAATTCAAATTCAACTATCGAGAAAATTATCAGTTTCGAAGAAAATTCGTACTTAATAAGGGCAAAGATTCGTTCTTCACAGCCTTTCACAATAATTTTCAAAGGTTTCAACGGTGAGCGAGCATCGAGGTATAACTTGAAAAACGTTGTATTAGCGACTGAAGCAAACAAGATTAAAAGGCAACCTTTTGGCAGTGAACCCACTCGAGTAAAAGGTTTATTTGGCCTAGGCTTCGAGTCGCTATATTTTTCAGTTTTTGCTCAAAGTCCGGTTAGACTGAAAGAGGGGTATGTGAATACAGGATCGGAGAATGAACCTATGTTCAGTTTGACACCGTATCCCGAGAAAAAAGAATTGGAGTTATCCATATTTGTTGGTCCAAAAGAATCTAAAAGTTTGGAACCACTGGGGGAGCCGTTCAAAAAACTTCTTGACCTTGGTTTTTTTGCGATTTTGGCTGAACCCATACTTAAAATTCTTATTTGGCTAGGAAGCATATTTGGAAACTATGGTGTGGCAATTGTAGTTCTCACTGTCATAATAAGATTGATTTTTTATCCCTTGAGCGCCATTGCGTATTCAGCAATGGAAAAAATGAAAGCCCTTCAGCCAGAAATAGAGAAACTAAGGAATCAATATCAAAATGATCAGCAAACCCTTCACAGGGAGCTAATTCTTCTTTATCAAAAAAGAGGTGTCAATCCTTTTTCAGGATGTCTGCCAATTTTAGTTCAAATACCAATTTTCTTTGGACTTTATTCGGCGCTTCTTCACGCTGTAGAACTGCGACTGTCGCCATTTTTCGGCTGGATTAAAGATCTCTCTCAACCTGATTACATCTTCCTAGGTCCTATTCCCATACCTGTTCTAACTTTAATATTTGGTGCCAGCTTTATTTATCAGCAAAAATTGAACCCGCCTCAGCTCACGGATCCGGCTCAGGAAGCTGTCTTTAAATGGTTGCCATATATTTTTTTGGCGCTTTTTATAATTTTCCCGATGCCGTCAGGGCTAATTCTGTATTGGCTTGTCAACAACATTTCCAGCATAAGTCAGCAGCTGTTGACCAAGAAATTTTTCATAAAAAACAGGTTTATTTTAAACCTTTTACTAAATTTAACGCTGGTTGCTCTCTCGATTTTTTTGGCTTATTTGTCATAAGCCCTAACTTTTGCAATGAGCGATGATCCGATTTTCGCGTTGGCTACACCGTGGGCGGAAAGCCCGGTTGCGGTAATAAGAGTGTCTGGCAACGCATGCATTGGTAAATTAGAGGTTTTAATTCCTGAGATTCAAACCTTCAAGCCTCGTACGCTCAATTTGACAAAAATAAAATCGTTAGAGGGAGAAGTGTTGGATCAATCACTTGTTGCGATATTTACAGCGCCAGCAAGCTACACTGGAGAAGATATGGTCGAAATTTTCCCTCATGGGAATCCATTGATAATAACCAAAATTTTTGAGAATTTTCGCAAAATTGGAATGCGTGACGCTCAACCCGGGGAATTCTCTAAAAGAGCCTTTCTCAACGGAAAAATTGATTTGACTCAAGCCGAAGCGCTGTCATTTTATATTACGGCGAAAAGCGAAGCTGGTCTTAAGCTTGCCCGTCAGGGCTATTTTGGTTCGCTTAGTTCCGCAATCTCACATTTAAAAGATCGACTGATCGAGGTATTGGCATTTACCGAAGCTCACATCGATTTCACGGAAGAGGATATCGGCAATTTTGATTACGATTATGTCACTGCGGCAGTCGAAACGGTTAAGGACGAAATTACCCGAATGATTAAAAATTACAAGATTGCAAAAATCGCTCTAAGTGGATTGCGCGTATGCCTTGTGGGGCTACCGAACGCAGGCAAATCCTCGATTCTAAATCTTTTAGTGGGCAAAGAGAGAGCAATTGTATCAGAAATTCCCGGAACGACCCGCGACTACTTGGAAGACAGGCTAATCATAGACGGTTTTGAAGTCCTGCTTTATGACATGGCAGGATTTCGGGAAACTGGGGACCCAATAGAAAAAAAAGGTCTTGAGCTCGCTAGAAAATTGCTGTCAGAATGTGATCTCGTACTTCTTGTCCACGATATAACCTTGCCGCTCGAAGCATCCCTGCGATTGGCCGCAGACATCAAACGGGAAGTTCCAGTTTGGCTAATTTTGAATAAAATGGATTTAAATCCCAATTTTACCTTGCCAAACAACGGAGCTGAAAATGGCCTGTTCGAGAAAGTTTTGTATATATGCGCTTTGGAAGAGAAATCAAGAAACGTGTTGATAGGAGCGATGCGGGAGAAATTAATACAAAAACAAGACGTCGATATATCCTCGTCCGTTATTAATGAACGGCAATCCCACATCTTGTCTGAAGTCATAGTGTTTCTGGACAGATTTATTGATGTCATTCACAAAGAACCTCTCGATGTTGCCTGTGATCTTTTGCGAAATGCTCTTTGGAAAATTGACGAGCTGACCGGCCGTACGTATCCCGACGATATACTTTCGAAAATTTTTCAAAGATTTTGTATCGGAAAATAGTTTTTTTTGTGCATCACTTACCGTAAAATTTTTGACATAATTATTAAAACATGAAAAAAGCAATTTTCGAAACTGATTTCAAACTTGATGAAATAAAGCCTGAAATAGGAAAAACGTACCCCATTTTTGGAGTCCTTAATGACCTCGAAATAAGTGGGTCCCGGATACAGGCTAGAATTAATTCCAATATTGTGGCGGATTTAATTGTCACTGATGATGCTCAAATTAAGGTTCTTGTTTCAAGAATATTTGATACCGGGATATTTTTTGTAGAAATTAAAGAAATCTCTGAAGACGGAATCGTAAAAGGTTTTTGCTCCACGATCATTTTTGGCAAGAAACAAGTCTTGGAGTGTTGAGATCAACGATCTTCTACAACTAATGGTTTGTGCCGACATTTTTTGGTCAACATAAGTCGCTTAAAAAAGTGGGATCGTTGTACTTCTGGGTCACATAAGTTATAAGTTAACTTTTTGCCTAAAGCTTGTAGCCTATAAAGTGCTTGTCGAAAAATTCACTGATAAAACAAAATGTTAATAAATTCAACGTTTTACCATTGGCTTATTTTTACTTTTTTGGCAAATCTTGTAGGAAAGTTCAGTTTTTAAACAACCCCATAAATTTTAAGTAACCCTTCTGTTTGTTTTTCAACCAGTTGTCGGACTTTTCAACCAGCGTTTTTAAGTTACGTGACTCTTAAAATTGTGCGAAATTTTATTGTGAGTCTTAACGATTTATTTATGTTACCACCGGTATTAATTTGACCCGGGTTTTTCCCATGAAGGATAATTTTTTCGTGAAGTTTGTAGTCTTACTTGGACTTATTTTGAACGTTTGTTGCGAAATTAGGATTGGTGGTATTTTTCACCTATCAGGCTTTGGCTCACATTGGGGTAAGAGTGAACGAGATGCTGCCTGGCTAGCCTTTAAGAGACATCCCGATGTGAAATTTATAGCGGAGGATTCTAAAAGCGATCCGAAAGAATGCGTGGCAGCTTTTAGGAAACTTGCAACATACGACAAAGTCGAAGCAATACTTGGTCCGACTTGGACAGCATGCTACTTTGCGCTAGGACCGCTATCGGATCAATACAAGATTCCAATCATTGCTCCATCAGGTGCAGACTACACCAATCAGCCGGTTTTTGCGTACAGGTTTGGTCTTTTTTACCGACCTCAGGATTTAATCAAAAAGGTTGTCGATTTTATAAAGAAAAAGGAAGTTAAGTCTGTTTCAATTGTTTACGCTCAAGAACCCTATTTTGTGCAACTGATGGAAAATTTAACCTCGCAGTTACAAAAGGAGAAAATTCTGCTATTTAAAGAAAAAATTTTACCGGGCGAGCGAAATTTTATGACAATTTTGGGTAAATTACCTCAAGTGGATGCTGTTAGTTGCTTTTGCGACAAAGCTGAATATATAGCTTTCAATAAAGCTTTGAAAGTCTTTAAGCCTGACATTGTGAATTTCTATGTGGGAGGACTAAGCGACGAGATCTTGGAAAATGGTTTAGAGACGACGATTTTTGTCGACTACCGTACAAACGAAAAATTCATCAAGCTTTTTAGGCAAGCATTCGGTTACGATCCCGCGCCGTCGGCTCCAATGGCCTTTGAAGGCGCTAATTTTATCGCTGAAGTTATTCGCTCCAGTCCCAAAGACATTCTTAATGCCATACGCTCTCGTGAGCATCAAGGTGAATTTCTTAAAATAAAGTTTAATCAAAGAAACTCTCTCGAATGGGAAAATCCCGAAGAAATTTTTACTGTAATTGATAAAGAAAGAAGGGTTTTGGAATAATTCGGAGTTTTTGAAGACACAAGCCAAGGTAAACAGCACGTTACTCTAATTGCCTCGTGTCGAAAGCATGATCCAAACAACACAGAAGATATCTTGCATTTAATACTAAGGCTTAGCTATCAAGCTGACGCGAAGCTTACTCACCAGACAATAAGGATAATGAGTTGTTTTTGCAATCAGTTATTCACTTAGAGTAAGATTGAGCTTTACAAATGTGGGCTTTTTGAAAAACTCACTGTTGACCCATAATTTGGCAAAATGCAAAAACTACGGCCATTAGAAAAACTTCAAATTTTGCTTCTTGTTTTAAAACTAATTTTGCGACGTACTTATTTTTGCCATTTAGCATGTTCTAGGTAATAGACACATAAAACTTTTGTGCACGCATCATATAGTTCTTGACATAAATTAGTTTAGAAACTTGACCAATCAATAATTCTGGGCAGATCTTTAGTCTTATAACTAGAGGCATTCAACCAGGTAATTAATCGACTAGCTTTATCGTTGCAAAAAAGTTACGAGGTAAAAAACCGGGATCAGATGAGAAATGGTTACAGTGAGACAAAGACACTATCACATCTTTTAGCTCGCCGTGCATAAATAACTTTACTGTCTCGGATAACTTTAAAGAAATTCACCGAATATCGAAACCTACACTTGAAACAATAAAGTAGGGTTTGTTAGTTTGTTAGCTACAACTTGAGCATAAGTTCATGTCAATTTGGCACTATTTCTTTTACAGTTATTATTTTCACAATACGATAAAAATCCTAACCAGTTTTCTGTTAAACACAGGTAACCACCGAGTTTAACCGTGCTTAAAGGTTTTTTTGCCTTTCGACTTCTTCAAAAAACAAGATGGTGTCGCCTTCGACGAAATCATCAAAGCCTTCTAAAACAATTCCGCACTCGTAGCCCTGTTGAACCTCGGATACATCGTCTTTAAATCTTTTTAAACTTTTGACTCCGCCTAAGAACAATTCTTTACCATTTCTTAATACTTTGACCTTGTGATTACGCCTTATATTACCTTTGGTAACGAAGCATCCTGCAATTTTTCCAACTTTACTGCTTTCAAAAACTTTCCTCACTTCAACAGATCCTCTTTCTTCTAAAATCTTCTCAGTTCCAAGAAGACCCTGCAATGCGTCTTTGATATCATCTATACACTCGTATATGATCCTATACCGTCTTATTTCAACTCCCCTCGACTCCGCCTCTTGGGCTGCTCTGGGGTCAACTCCCACATTAAAAGCGATTATTAAGCCCTCAGAAGCCTTGGCAAGCTTAACGTCGCTTTCCGTGACAAAACCGATACCGGAATGCACTATTTTGACCCCTATCTCTTGAAACTGCAAACCGTGTAAACTCTTAAGCAAAGCGTCGCACGAGCCTTGGGTATCGGTTTTTAATATTAACCTAAGTTCTTTGAGTTTTTCTTCCTTGGCTAACTTGGAAAACTCTTCGAGCGAAAAAGTTTGTCTTGCAGCCTGTAGTTTTAATTCGCGCTTTTTACGAAACTCTACAAGCTCTCTTGCTCTTCCTTCGTTCTGAACAACCAATAACTCCTCTCCAACGCTTGGGGCAGAAGTAAAGCCCGAGATCTCGCCGGGAAAGCCTGGCTCCAATGACTTGAGAGGTTCTCCCGTCGGACTTGTGATCGTTCTGACCCTACCAAAATCAGAACCACAAATGAAAACATCTCCCTGTTTTAAAGTTCCTTCCATCGGTATTACTGTTGCTACCCATCCACGCCCTTTTTCTTGTCTGGCTTCAAGAATAAAACATTTGGCGCATCCATCTTTCGGAGCTTTCAAATCAAGAATTTCTGCCAAAAGATTAATCGATGAAAGTAACTTATCAATGTTTGTGCCTTTAAGCGCGGAAATTGGAACATAGATAACATCACCCCCCCATTCTTCGGGCACGAGCCCTTCTTCCGAAAGCCTTGTTTTTATTGGCTCTGGATTGGCTTCTGGCTTATCGATTTTGTTTACTGCCACAATAATTGGAACACCGGCGCTTTTTGCATGGTTTATGGCTTCAATTGTCTGCGGCATAACACCGTCGTCAGCAGCCACCACCAAGACAACTATGTCTGTTACCTTCGCTCCTCTTGACCGTATTTCCGTAAACGCTTCGTGCCCCGGCGTATCTATGAATGTTATTGGTTTTGAGTCTTGAATTACAGTGTACGCTCCTATGTGTTGAGTAATCCCTCCTGCCTCTTTGGAAACCACGTTGGTCTGTCGAATCGTATCGAGTAAAGTGGTTTTTCCATGATCAACGTGCCCCATAACAGTTACTATAGGAGGCCTTGGCTGATAATCTACCCTTTTTATTTCAAAAATATCCGGAAAAACTTCTTTTTCGTCCAAGGACTGAAAAGTTAAGCTCACGTTGTATTCCTCAGCTAGCACAGACATCGTGTCTGCGTCTATGATGTCGTTTATCGTCTTAGTTTCTCCATAACTCAGAAGTTTCTGGATAACCTCGGACACTTTAACATTGATAGCGGCGGCGAATTCTCCTACTGTCATTATCGGATCAATTTTCACCTCGCGCGTCCGAACCTGAATCGGTTGGGGCGGTCTTTCAGCCGGCACACTTTTCTTCCTTTCTTCCTTGTCGATTCTAACCGGTGCCTGAACCGGTGATACTGGCACAAAGCTTTTTGCTTCCTTAAACCTAATTGGTTTCTTTACCGGTGCTTCTTTCTTTTCCAATTGGTCAAACATCTCCTGTAAGTTGCCTTGAGATGATCGTATGGGAGCACGTACTTCAATCTTTCCAAGCACTCTTATCGGAGGCTCAGGCTGTCTCGGAGTGTCTTCAACTTTTTCGACGACAACAGTTGAACTTGTTTCTTCGTTTAAAATCTTAACCTGCGGTTCAACTACACTTTCCTGATCAGTCAATGACACTTTACTTTCCAGAACTACTTCAAACGGGGGCTCATTCTTGCGATTTTCGGTTTCTCGAGATGTTGTTGCAATATCAGACCCCGGTTCTAAATCCTGTTTCTCCTCTTTTTGGTTGAGTTCATGAACTGTTTGCGTTTTTTTTCTTCTGATGATGGCTCCTGAATGTTGAACTGTTTTTTCAGCTTGCGATTTGTTAATCTTGTCTGATTCGAGATCACCTACGCCCTGACCCAGCGCGGCCATCAGAAGCTGTTTTTCTTCCTCTGTAACGGAGGACGAATGGCTCTTAAGCATAATTCCAATGGAGCGAGCCTTATCTATCAGAGCCTTTGAGTCAAGGTTAACCTCCTTTGCCAGTTCGTAAATTCGATACCTTTTCATTTTTATTTCGCAACCGCCTGACGGTGTTCCTAAGTTTTCCCATTTTAGCAGATTTTGTTGAGAGGTAAAATTGTTCATAAAGTGAAATTCACCGAAACATTTAAACGAATTTTATGCACAAGGGCTATCGACGTGGCTTTTCTTTTTTCTGACACTCTTGAGACCCGGGTTAATGAGACCATCCCCTGTTATGACGAGGCTGTCAGATTTTTTTCTGAATGTGTAAATTCAAAAGTCAAAATCGGGATTGTTTCGGATTATGATTGCGACGGAATAACTGCGGCTAGCCAGTTTTGCATAGTGTTAAAAAAGTTTGGAGTTGATTTTTCAGTGTTTTTCCCGGACAGACATACTGAAGGGTACGGCTTAAACGAGCGAATGATCCATATTGCCCATGCGTCCAAGATTGAGTTGCTAATTTGTGTTGATTTAGGGGTATCATCGATCGATTGTCTTCAACTTGCCAAGAAACTTGGACTTAAAACGATAGTTATAGATCATCACAGATCCGACAAGTTATCGCCTGACATTGTGATAGATCATCTGATTTTAACTTCCCAGCTCGGATCAAGCGAAGTAAAGCCCCTGTGCGCAAGTGGTCTTACTTTCTTCTTTTTACGAGATTTTCTGGCGAATACAAACGCGTTTTCCGAACTTGCTGACGAGCTACTTGAGTTAGCTACAGTAGGAACATTGTGCGATATGGTCCCGCTGGTGGGATTAAATAGACCGCTTGTAAAAAATGGGCTGAGGAAGTTATCAAATCCGATTAATTTAGGTCTTAGGGCTTTGATGGAAATAGAGGGAAAATCCAGTCTTTCTCAAAAAGATATATCGTTTTCCATAGGTCCTAAAATTAACGCGTGCGGAAGACTTGGAGATCCGGCCTTGGGCGTAGAAATTTTGGTATGCGAGGATTATCGTACTGCGATCGAGTTAGCCTCCCAACTAAGCGAAATTAACGAAAAACGCAAAAGACTTCAGAAAAAAGGTGTTGAAATTGCCCTCAACAAAATTAAAAATTCAACGACTGCGCCTGTAATATTTCACGATGAATTTGAGTTGGGCGTGATTGGGTTAATTGCCCAAGCGTTGGTTGAGCGTTTCAATTTGCCATCTGCTGTTGTAGCCCGCGACTTAAGAGGTTCGTTAAAAGGATCTGCCCGCTCGCCTAAGCACGTAGACTGCTTTGAGGCACTGAGCCATTGTCAGGAAGTATTTGCAAAATACGGTGGACACCGTCAGGCAGGAGGTTTCAGTTTAAAAAACTCAAATCTCTTACCTGTTTTCCAGAAAAAATGGAGCGAATATTGCGAGGGAGTGCTCCCAGACGAAAATATCGAATACGACTGTGAAATTGTCCCGGGAGATATCTCCCACGAATTGGTCAGGGAAATTAATTTGCTTGAGCCATTTGGTATCGGCAACAGTCGTCCAAGGTTTCTGTTTAAAGACTGCTCTTTGATAAATTTCAAAGATAATGGCAACTTTGGCTGGGGGACCCTAATGTTTCAGTCCCGAAATTACAGATTTTTCTGCTATGAAGCAAAGCTGCTTGACAAGATAAAACGACTAAAACTCGCAAACCTTGTTGCATCCATCGAAGAAAAAGAGAAATACGATTTTCGAGAAATAATATTAAACATAAAAGGAATTCTATAAATAAATAGTAATGCCCTTTCAGTCATTCGCAAGCGCCGTGTATATTATTTAGAATGAACGAAGTAGCTCCTCTTCTCGAGGTTTTTAGGAGCATATTTACAAAAGAGCTTTTTCTCAAAAAAGATCTCATCGGCAAAACCGTGTTGGAAGTGCTCAGCCCCCTTCCTAACGAGCTTCAAGCCCACAGTGATCTACTGAGAAGAATAAGAATTGGAAAGGTGAAGAGAACCAGATCTAAAACTACAATTGTTTTATCGGCTGCTGACTCAAACGATCTTTTTGAAGCAAGCTTTTTGACCCATAAGCTAAAAGCTGCCTTTGAAAGCCTTCCTTTCAAAAATATTGAACTAAAAATTGTCATAGCAAGGTAAATTTACCACCGTCGAACAATACGGTATAATTTTGCGCAAACAGGTTTTTAATGCGCGAGGTTAACCCGCTGGTAGTGCCAATAGAAGAAAACTCAGGGTTGCTCGAGAAAATTGACAAAGACGCGCTGAAAATTATTAAACGTTTAAAGAAGCATAGCTACAAAGCGTATCTTGTTGGAGGCTGTGTTCGAGATCTCCTACTAGGTAAAAATCCCAAAGATTTTGATGTTGTTACCAATGCTTGGCCAAAAAAAATAAGACAGCTTTTTTCAAATAGCAGACTAATTGGAAGGCGATTTCAGTTAGTGCATGTTTTTTTTGGCAAAAAGATAATTGAAGTTTCAACCTTTAGGCAGGAGGATAAATCGCCTCCTGAAATCGCCAAAGATGGGTCTGTGAGAAAATATGAAAATAAATATGGCAATGAAAAGACTGACGCTTTCAGACGAGATTTGACAATCAACGCTCTGTTCATGGACCCCTTTGAAAAAAAAATTATCGATTACACTGGTGGTTATTATGATTTAATGAACAAAAAAATAAGGGTCATAGGCAACCCTTTAACCCGCTTCTCGGAGGATCCGGTACGAGTTTTAAGAACTTTAAGACATACATTCAGAACATCTTTTACCCTACTCCCTGAAACTGTTGAAGGAATTAGACTTTGCAAACATCTAATTCACGATGTTTCTCCAGTTAGGCTATTTGACGAATTGAGGAAAGATATTTCATATGGTTTTTATGATAAATTCGCGTATTTTTTGCATCAGCACGGTTTGCTTGAGATATTATTTCCGTACCTTAGAAAAGCAACCTCTCTTGAAAGCGTGAATTACGAGATTTTAAGCAGAGTTTCCGAGGTCGATTTAAATAAGCACCCGCACTTGGCAGTTGCTTTGCTTTGGTTTGCTTTTCTTCAAAATAAAAGGGGGATTGAGCTACCACAAATTCCGGTTATCCACGAAGAACTTTGCGAATTATTTGGCATTTGTCGTCCACCAAAAGGCGTATTAATGAAAGCTGGATTTTTGTTGAGTATTTTCAAGAAAACTTTAAAATCCTTTAGAAAGAAGCAACCCTTAATTTTAAAAATTTCGGATGACACGTTTTACTGTCTGACAAAGCTGGTTGAGATAGTTTACCCCGAAATGCTAAACTTTGCTCATGAAAGCGGTCGGTATCATTCCGGCAAGGATTGGAAGTCAGAGGTTAAAAGCAAAGCCACTAATAGACCTTAAAGGGAAAACAGTCATAGAAAGAGTGTGGCTTCAGGCAAAACAAGCGAAACACCTAAATGATCTATATGTCGCAACAGACAGTGACGAAATTAAAAATGTCTGTGAAAAATGTGGAGCGAAGGTTATAGTTACAAGTTCTTCGTTGAGAACAGGCACTGATAGAGTTGCGCAAGCTTACCAAAAATTGCTGGATGGTGGAATTGAGCACGTGGATCTAGTGTTAAACATTCAGGGAGACATGCCTTTCATAAATCCGGATTTAATAGACAAGTGCATAAAGCTGGCGCAAGACGACGATTTTGAAATGGCAACCCCTGTTTATCCTATTTATGATAGAGAAATTTTTGAAAGACCGTCGGTTGTCAAGGTTGTTTTTGACAGTTTGGGAAGGGCATTATACTTTTCACGCGCGCCAATTCCATATCCGAGAAACGATGTAGTTAAGTCACAGCCGGTTGGTTTTAAACATATTGGATTATACGTGTTCAAGCCTAAAACTCTGCTTGACTTTGCAAATTTTGAAACAGGAAACTATGAAAGCAGGGAAGGCTTGGAACAGCTCAGACTGATTGAAAATGGCGTAAATGTTAAATTGCTCTTTGTCGACGAGACACTATGTTCGCCCGGAATTGAAATTGACACAGATCTTGATGTAGAGCGAGCTTTAAGCTTTTTGAACAACTAACAATATTTAATTTAAGTTTTTCGTTTTTCAGGCGATAAAACTAGAAAAAGCTATGGACAGGTTAATCTATCCCCATGAGCTTGCTGATCCTGATATAAGGTGGCTCCTTTCAAACTATCGAAATATCGACAGGGCGCTGATAATTATCGGCGATGAAGAGCAACATGTTTCGTTAATTGTTTTCTCCGATGATGAAATCGAAAGACTAAAATCCGTCATTAAGTTTGAGCTTTAACTATTCCTGCCAAAAAATTATTGAAGTTTCTTTCATATCCACATTCACTGCACCCTGATCCAATTCGGCGCTTAGTAAAAAGTTTTCGCCATTTTGTATAATTTCGAAAAGTTTTAAAGGCCTTGAATAAGTTGGGGAAAAATAAACTCCCTGGTTACCCAAGAAGTACCCTTTTCCGTTAACAATAACTTTATTTTCCAGTCTTTTAGCATCGGACCAGAAAATTTTTTTAAATCCTATTTTTACGGTTTTTTCCTCGAACTCGACAGAACTGCTCAGATCTTTTAATTTACCGTTTGTAGCGCTTGTGGTTACTGTATCACCTGTGAAGTCCGAATTATCCGAGGATGTGTATTTGTCGACAACATTTTCATTTTCGGTTAATCGCAAAACATAAAAAATTTTTTTTCCTTCGCGAGTATCAAGCTCTTTTGTTTCCAGACTGCCTTGACAAAATTCTTCAGGTTGTGTTTCAAATAACATCGTGTCAAAAAACTTGAAAACAGCTTTTTTTTCCAGTTTTTCAACACACGAGTCAGCCAAAATGCTGTCAAATGTTATAACCCAAATCAGGCAGATGTATCTGCTACACATATTTTAAATCATAGACCAAAAACCTTTTTGCTTAAAACTTGAATGCCTTTTCTCAAATTTTCATCTCGAACAATAATTGACTTCCCCTTTTTGTCAACCAAGTTTAGTTTGTAGTCAGTCTGGTCTTTCGCGATACTTAGATTGAATCTTGAGTCTTTTTTTGCAACTGGGTCAAAATTAAAGCGACGCAACAGGCGATGATGCGACTCTGAATAAACCGGCAGACTAAGGCGAAAAATAATAAAAGCCTGAGGCCATTTATCATAGAGCAGAGACGCAAGTCTTTCTTTTTCATTTGCGAGGTTTTCGTGTTGCAGCAATTTGATTAAATATGCCGCGCTCAGAGCCTCATCGTAGTAAGCCCTTAATTGGCCAAGATTTTGTTTTAGAATTTTTTCGTCAAACCTTTTAATTAAATTCGCCGTGTAAAGATCATAATACAAAAAGACGCGATTTCTTGTGTCTTTTGCCCGAAGCTTAGTGATCAACGCGCCAAGGGTTTGTCTGTTCCAATTGGCGAGTTCAAAACCCAAAAATGGATAAAATAAAAAGGAATCCGAATTTTTTATTCGAAGGTCTTCAAACTTATTTAATTTTTTAAAGAGAATATTTGCTAACTCCCTCCTGTAAAGAATATTCTCAAAGTTAAGCCTTGCAACTAAGAACCAGGATCTGGCGGGACCAAAAAACCCTTCTGTGTCAAATTTCGCCCGTCTCGCCAAGCCGGTGTTTGCCAGCAAAATCGTTTGAAGCGTTGCGGCTTTAAGATCATTTTCGTCTGTTCCGATCGAACCCAGCTGTTGCTCGTAATCCAGTATCCACTTAGATAATCGTCTCGCTTCTTCAAACCTGCCTTCAATAAGGTTTATTCTAGCTTCAACAAGGTTAATCAGTGACCTAAAAGATTTAGGGCTTTTGAAAGGGAACTTTGAAACGCAGGATTTATAATCATTCAGGACTTTTTTTGCGGATCTAGTGTCCAAAAAATCAAGATAAAGGAAAGCTAAGTTAATATAGCTCAAAAGAGCAGAACAATCAGTGTCACCTTTAATTGCTTCCTCATAAAGCTGTAAAGCAAGAGTTTCGTTAAACAACTCTTCGTGGATTTCCGCCAAATTGTTTAAAGGAGCTGCGATTGACTGTTTTGTAATTATCCCAATTTCCTTTGCTTTTTTTAAAACCTCAATCGCCTCGTTCCATCGCCCTAATACCCCATAAATTATACCTAGCATGTTTAGGGAGCTAACCTGATCTCCGTAAAAATTTAAGCCTTTCTCTGCAGCCTCCACAGCCTCCTCAAACCGGCCAAGCTTAAAAAGTATCCACGAAAGGCTCGAGAAATACCACGGAGGCAAGTATCCCTTTCTCTCTGTTTCCTGAAGGATTCTTAATGCTTCCTCGTATTTGTTTTTTTGACTTAACGCGTTGAATTCATAATAAATCACCAAATCGTAAAACTGAATTCGGTCGAGTATGTTTGCAGTCTTTAGAGCTTCTTTTGCCAGTTTATTGTATTCCAATACTTCGTCTGGATCCGATACGATGTTGGAGTAATATTCCATAACAAGAACAAGCGCCTCCAGCGACTGCGGATTTTTTTTTATTATCTCCAAAAGCTTATCTCGGGCATCGATATAGAGTCCCTGTTGAAAAAATTCTTTGGCTTTTTTGATTTCTTCGGATAAATCCTGCGAGAAAACCGAGGCGAGCAATAATAAAATAACCCTTACCACCTTTTAATAACAAAATACCTAAAAAAAGAGACAGGATTAAAAAATCCTACTACGCGCCGAAACGGTGAAATGTTTAATTTTTCAATGCCAACACTAGTTCCGAAAAAAGTTTCGAGAATCGACAAAGTGATGTTTTTGTTGGCATCGATTTTGGAAAGAAAGTCCTCCAATGTTTCCGTGGTTTTCCTGCCACCAAGGCAATCATAGATAACACTTAGAATGGAAAGCGCAAGATGTTTTTTCGTTCGAAAAACAAGATATCCAAACCAAAGGTACGCTTTAATCAGAACATACGATAGAAGCACCAAAGCGCCGACGATGGACCAAAAGTTTCTTGCTTTGATCTTGGCTTTTTCATCCTGTTTTTCATTGTTGGAATCAATTCCATCGTTTTTTTCGACCTCCTTAATCAGGGATTTTAACAGTTCTTCATCAACCGGCGCGTCCACGTGGCTTTCAACTTGTTCGGGTTGAGCGTCAAAAACAACCCAACCGAGTTGGTCAAAGTACACCTCAGGCCATGCGTGTCTATCGCTCATCCTAAGCAATATGTAACCGTCTCTTGATTGATTGATGTCTGTGGCGTATCCGACACCTATACGCGATGGTATGTTCAAGGATCTGAACATATAAACAAGGGCATGAGCAATGTGGACGCAGTATCCTCTTTTGTCTCCGAACAAAAATGGGGCCACCGGATCTTCATTAGGGGGAACATTATGGTTTGGTTTGACAGTATAAATGTAATTTTTGTTTATATAATCTACTAGGCGACGAATTACCCGAAATTTATTAAGCTCATTTCCGACTATCACTCTTGCGAGTTCCTCATATCTTGGATCATGATGTTTCTCCGTGTAGTGATCCCATGTGTTTTTATCCCAGTCTGGACTGCCAAGCTGCCTTTCGTAAAAATACTGATCGTAGAAAATCGGGCTGAACGATAAGACCGTGAAAGCTCCACCGAAAAACTTTTCCGGATTAGGATTGGGCAGAGGTCGATATTTTAATCCTAAGTCTACCGAGAACGGCAGAGAGTGGTTGATCAACAGATACATGGTTTGGTTCAGAAAAACTCTAGCGAATCCCAAGCTGGTTGAAATTTCCTGAAGCGCCGAAACTGGAAGGGTTGGCACGTCTTTATTAAATTCGCTTTTTACGAGTTCTCTGCCGTTAAATTTGCTTAAAGCAGTTTCCCTGAAATACAAAAGAGGACTTGTTCTGGGATCAAAATAAGTTGTGTTGAGTTTGACGAGCGCAGTGGCCTGCTGACTAGTGCCAACAAACGAGTCAAAGGACAACGGACTCGGCGCATTGTCAAAGCTTACGCCCATAGGTTTTTTTAAGCTCGTTTCTTCATAGTGTCTGGCAATCGTGATCGAGGCAATTAAAGCAAAAATTAAAACAAAAATTGTCCATGAAACGACACCTCTTGTGATAGAAGTCGAATAAATGCGGTAAAAAATTCCGAAAAGGTAAGTTCCAGCGACTAAACCGCCAAAAATTGTTATGAACTGAATGTCGGAAACTCCTAAAACTCTTGCTCCGGTGTAGATAAATCTAGACATGCTTAAATTTAAATCTCTTGTTTCTTCAAGCCCTAAAAGTATAAAAACAGCAAAAATTAACCCTTCGATCAAAAGGAAACCAGCCGACTTTGAAGCAAAAGCGGTGCTAAAAAAAGCGTAAATTCCCGAAAAACCATAAAATAGTATGTCCCATCGGAAAAAGCTAGCTTCAAGTTTGAGAGAATCAAGCGAAAAGGATAAGGAACTGAGAATTGCATAACCTAATACCCCAATTACTGATGAACCCAGTAGCATCGGCACTTTGCGAAGCCTTGAAAGAGACATCAAGTAGCCCGCGTAAGCTCCTGCTACTAAACATAGTGCCAAAATTGGATAATTTATTTCTACCTTGTAAATATTGCTTAGCAAAGACCCGATCAAAAACAGCGCAACAGTTCTTATGAAGACCATTTAGGCTTGAAAATCCGGTTTAAATATACCGTCTCTTGAAAGAATGTAATCTTTTTGATCTTCAAAAATCAAATTGTAAAAGGAATGAAATTCACGCATAGACGGAACCACGATTAGTTGAATGTTGTGATGAGCCTTTAGTTCATCAATTTCTTTTACCTTAAGGGAATTTTTTGAATTATCGGAAACAAGATAGATCAATGTTGACCCTGTAAGAACATTCATATTTGCAGACACTATTTGTTTGAGAGTGTAACGAGTGCCATTGGTGCTCGACTCAAGAATTTTATCTACAAATCCAAGAGCATCATCATAAAGATTAATCTCAAGAGTCGTGCCATAATAAATTTTTGCGTCCGATTTTTCCAGTTTTTCTTTGAGCAAAATTGCCGTAAAAGCCAAAGGTTCATCCTCGGGTAACGGATCAGCAAGTAAGACAACCGCATCGCTTTCATCAAAGGATCTTTCGAGTTCCCGGACTATTAATTGTTTGGTTTTCGCGTAAATTTTCCAAGCTATTCTTTTCATTGGGTCACCAGGGGCATACTGTCTTAGGTGCAACGGGTCGCCCGAGCCCTTTCCTGAAAGCGATATCAGCGAACCAGCGTTAAGTATTTTTTCGATTGATTCGTCCATTTCATTTATTCTTAAGGGGTAGATGTAAGTCCGAAGAGTCAGAAAATCCTCCACAATCACCCTGAATATACTTCCCGGGGAGCTTATCTCAAGATCCAAATGGATCTCATTCTTCATTCGCCTAAAGAAGTGAATTTCAAATAAGGCCAAGTTATTGAAAGACAACAATCGTTCCTTGGACTTAAGTGCAAAGGTTTCAGTAGTTATTTGAGGCAACCGAAAAGAGAAAAAAGGCAGTGGGATGTTGCAATCAAAGAAATATTCGACGAACTTTTTACGGCCTGCCTCAGAGTTCAAATAAATCACCTGCGGCCCGCTTTTTAACCTCGAAAATTTTAGGCACAAGATCAGGCTAAGTATTGAAAGGAATAAAATTGTCAGTAAAACCGTGCTTGACACCACGAGCATCGGTATATCTGTTGTAACAACCGCAAAATAAAATAATAGACCTGCCACGAAAACTAGCCCTATACCCGAAGCGCTGATGCGAAATTTGGTCTTCACAAAATCTAGTTTTTATATGATAGTTGTCTTTCGTCGTGAAATCTATTTCTAAGGCTAAGTTTCTTATACCGAATTTGTTTACTTTGGGGAATCTGTTGTGTGGCTACCTGAGCATTTTTTATGGCGTAAGTGGAAGAATTGATTTAGCTTGCAGGTTAATTCTGGTAGGCGCATTTCTCGATTTCGTAGATGGGCTGGTGGCAAGAAGGTTTGATTCTCAGACCCGATTTGGGCTCGAATTTGACTCTTTGGCCGATTTGATTACATTTGGTGTTGGCCCTAGTTTCGTTGCCATGTACTTTTTCTACTCGTCTAATGTTGGAAATGTTGGGGCGCTTTTCGGCTTCATATATTGTTCTGCCGTAGCTATCCGCCTCGCGCGTTTCAACACCTCGGACACCGGCTTAATTCATTTTAGAGGCTTGCCAAGCCCCGCTTCGGCAATAGCATTAGCTTCTGTTTGTTACCTGCTTTTTGAACAAAATGTTCCTTTCACGCTCTCTTCTGTTATTCTAGCTCTGATTTTGATCATTCTTGCTTTCTTCAGCGTTTCCCGCCTTGTGTTTTTATCTTTAAAAACGGATTTAAAAGTTTCTTTGTTTCAAAAATTTTTAATCGCAGCGCTACTTGCACTTGTTGTGTATCTCGATTGGTGGGGCATTCTCATTCTATCTTATGCTTACATACTTTCGGGGCCGGCTATACAACTTGGCAAAATACCAAGCCTACGGAGACTTGTTAATATTTTTTTTAATCGACGAAATTTTTGACTTCGCGTTTGCCAATTCACTGTATGTTTTTGCGCTTACTACTTCTTCCCTAATTTGAGTAATTACGGTTTTGTCATCCTTAAAAAGCGGTTCTATTCTTTCAATTTCCTTAAGCAGAACATGCCTCAAACTCGTTATTTCAGCCGGAACAGTCGACGCATCAGGTTTTGAGGTTTCGCTGGTTAATCTTAATGATGTTGCCTTTTCTGTGTTTGGTTGATTTTCAAGAAAAGCAATTTTTTTTGTTGCTTCTTCCAAGGAATATTTTAATTGTTCAATCTCCACTTCCAGTTTCCTTACGTAATCCGCAGCTGGACAAATGGTTTCCTCTTTAATCAGTGGTATTTCAACCTTTTGGTTTTTTTCATTTAATGTTGCTTTAACGTTCTTTTGTTGATTTTGTTGATTTAGAAATTCCGCGTCTATTTGACTACTGTTGTTTTTTTGGTTGCAGGCTGATAACTCGTTCTCAAGGAAAACAACTTTATGAAGCAATTCCTCAACTGTTCTTTCTAGTTCTGCCACGTAATCAATAATCACTTCATTTTTTTCCGATCGTATATCTTCGCAAAAACACGCGTTGTAAATTAAGACAAATATAATAACACGCGAAATCACAATTCCTCCGCTTGAAGCACAAGTGTACCCCAGCTTAAACCCGCTCCCAGAACCGCGATTAAGATTTTTTGACCCGGACGAATTCTTTCCCAATTCTCGGAGAGACTGGCCAAAGCTCCAGCGGCAGCCTGATTTCCGCAAAAACTTACATTTTTCCAATGATTATTTTCCGGGATATTTGTTGCTTCAGCTATCTGTCTAAGCATTGTGTAGTTTGCCTGATGCCCAATAAAAATGTCTCTTGAAAAGTCTAGGCCGTGCTTTTCTTGCGCATCCCTTATCAATCGAACCGTTTGCCTGACAGAAAAGTTCCTGACAGCGCGTCCGTCTTGCCTGAAGTGTCCTCGTCTTTCTATCACAACGCTGTTCGCTCTAGTTGTGTCGGCATCAAAACTGGCATCTACTATGCGAAGTACCTTCGCAAACCGTACCTTTTTTAAAAAGCTCTTTTTGACAATAACCATACTTGCCGAACCATCCCCCCAAATAGCCCCATCGGTACGATCATTATAATTAACCGCATGGGTTACTGTAGAGGACGTTACTGAAAGCGTAACTTCCGGCAGGGTCTCTTGGTTTAAATTTGCAACGAAAAACCCATGCAAAGCAACTGCCGGACAAGCAGTTACAATATCGACTGCTAATCCGTTTATTCCCAATTTTCTTTTTAGCTCATGAGAAGGCGGAGGGAAAAAATTTCTGGGTGTCACACAATCAAGTAGCAAAAGACCTGTTAGATCTTTCGAAATTTTAGCTCTCGAAAATGCCATGTTACAGGCCTCAACTGCCAAGTCTACCCAGTTCTTGGAGCAAATCTCTTCAGCTTTTTCAGGGTTTTCATTCCGTTCTTTAGCGATATACTCAAGCGGAAGAGTTATTCTCCTTTGGGATATGCCAATTTTTTCCATAATCCACTCAGAGGTGGTTCCGATATCCAGGCTCTCTATGAAATCATTGGTCAAAACCACATCGCCGTAAGAGTGCCCTACCCCAACAACGTATAACGCTTTATCAGTCATTTATTCTATCCTTTCCAAAAAAGTAATACCCACTGTCGAATCGCATGATAATTCCACTACCACGTTTTTTTTGGACTTCGAGCTCTTTAGTTTTATAAAAATGTCGACCTGTGGCGGCAAATGCGAGCCCTCATTATTCTCAAAATAATCGGGTAAGATCACGCTTTGAGTGTCTAAATAATCACCAGGTATCATCCGCAGTAATTGTTCTTTGACTTGCGACATGCGGTTTTTGTTGACCGATAGATAACTCTTCTTGAAACACGGAATTTGTCCGGAAATAGGGTACGGAATTGTCGTTTGAATAACTTGACTTTCGCGCAGGATAAACTCCCCGGAGAGTTTTGAAAAAGTTGCCAAAACCCCCCCGCTTTGAAAAATTTTTTGATCAAAATTATTGTCGTCAAAAACCTGAACACACAAATAGCCTATTGTTGAATAGCTGATCGCTTCATGGAGAAAATACTTGCTTAAAAAAGCCAAAGAAATGCCACCAGTTACAATGTCAAAAGAAGGTTTGGTTTGGTTCATATGAAACAAACTCCACTGAGACAGAGTGGGGCTTCTGAAATCAGGATTAAATGTTTCACCTAATAAAACGTCAACGGCATTCAAATCAATTTGGCTGAGAAGTTTCGCGCCCAGTTTATTAGCCGTTAAATCACCTAGTTCATTTTCGGGCTTGTCATACGGCGCGCCAAGAAACGAAGCTGCTATACTAAGTCGCCACACTAAGCTGATATTATTAAGCAAATGCTCTGTCGTTTTCACTGGTTTTTTTTATTTTTTTGTTGCGGAATGAGCCTATGGCAGTATTTTAGACACGAAGAAAAAAAAGACCTTGTTGAACTGGCAAAAACCAACTTGGGTAAAGTATGGCAGATAAATGAAATAACTGGCACCGAATATCCGAATTTGTCTGAATTTAATCTTGTCAAGGGACAAAATTTAGAGAATTCCGCAGAAAGCATATTTTTTGTGAGACGCAAATTTGGAGAAGAATTGAAATACAAAGCGTATGGTTTCATCAAAATTAATTCGTCACGACAGCATAATTTTTACCTGTTGGCGGGGTTGGGATGTTTTGGTAGTCCAGATCTCACGCTTGTTCAAAATTCTCTTAAAGATTTAAAACATTTTTGGGTTGCTCTAAGAATGCCTCAAGTCTCACCGTTTTATGTTAATTTTGTTTCATCAATCGCAAAAGTTTCCGAGTCAAACATTTTATTTATTGATAAATCTCTTCTTGAGAAAACATTCAACTTGGAGTTACACGATTTGTATCTTGAGAGAGTTTCGGAAGATTTTTCGATAAATAAGCTTTTTGCTTTTGACCTCACGAGATCCGAACTTTTTTTTGGTTTAAAGTCATTAGCTGGCGATCCATTTTGCTTTAAACCCATTAGTCCACCCTCACTTCATTTTTCTTATATTTTCGAGTGGTTGTTTATTGGGGTCATAGGTTTTTTTCTGATTCGATTTATCGTCAAAGCGCGCCGGGTTTAGCGAATATAAGTCAGCGACTGAATACGCATGAAGGCTTTCGTCATACATGTTCTTAGACACGCGTTATTAGTTAAACACCCTTTCACAGTCAGTAATTTAGTGCCTGTCGAGTAACAAACTTTGTCACTACATAGGAATAATTTCTTTTTGAAAACTAAAATCAAGCACACGTAGAAAATGCTGAAGAAAAAAATAAGTTTTTCAAAAATTACACGTGGACGTCATTTAGCGTTTTTGAGAAAAAGCTGAAATTTTTGCCGAATGTATATCAAAGCTAGGCGATCAAGGTAAAACGATGATCTCTAAAAATGTTTCCATTGTCGGGTTAGTTGAATAATGAAGGATCTTCAAACAACCTTATTTGGGTCGTGTATTATTAAATGATATTTAATTTGCTTGAAGATAATAAGCTTCGGTCTTATTCGTCAGACAACTTAATCAAAGTTGCTATGAGAGTCAAAGCGTCTTGGCGAATTCTGTCAGAGTTTGTCAAAAGTCGATCCCCCGTTCGTTTCCAGTGTAAATTAAAAATAAAGTGGCTAATTGAAATGCGTTTTCAGAATGTCTTGAGATAATTACCGAATTTCTTTCAAGGCTGAACAGTTCTCTCATAGCGCTTAAAACATCATTTGACACATCTCACTGTCTATCCCTTGAAGAGCAAGCATACCCAAGACCTCGACTCAAGTACGGATCTTACGTTTAATGAAAAATGAGGGTTACTAGCTTAAATTCTAGATCTATGGTCAAATTCTATTCTAGAATAGCTAAAACTATAATATCCATCCTCAATTAGATTTCAACTTTAATCAACCAGGTATTGGTCAAGCCGAGAAACTACAAAAAAAATGGAAAAGGACATATTGAGCCATTTTATTTTTCACATACTTGATCCGTCAATGATCGAAACGGCCTCCCCTTTACTCAGCCTAACTAATGTGTCGATTTTTTTTATTATAGCTTTTTAAAATGGGCTATCGTTCTCTCAGGCCATTGTTTAAAAACAAAATAACATTGAAAGTAAAGGAAGCTGTCGTCACCTTGACAATTAATCTTTCAACCAAGGATCTAACGATACCTAGACATCCGGTCAATGATGCTCTTTTTCGAATAACAAAACCCTAATCTAATTTTTTTTGCGAGGATTATTTACCTTCAAGATCAAGCCCCCAGCTTGCTCCTTTTAGTCTACGCTACTCCCTAAACTACTAGAAATTCGTGTATGTGTACGTGACACCAACTTTCAACCTGAGTAATTCTGTGTTTTCTTTTTGCTACAACTATTCCTGTTAATGTAATAACTTCAGTAATGTTAAGTAATATTACTTGCCTGGGTACAAAAAACAACAAACATGCTCGATATTAGAGAAACTGAATGTCAGCCATGCTGCATCGTGCCTCGTGATGCAATGAGAATAAGCGTAAACCCAAAGTTTTAACTCTGAAAATGGGTTTAAACACTCTGGGCTTTCGAGTCATACTCAATCATATAATTTCTACCATTAAAAAAAGTTTTTACCGGTGGCCAAAGTGAGGTAAAGAAATTGCGAAATAATGCGATACTTTAATACTTTCGACACGTTTACAAGAGTAAAATAAAATTAGCTAATTAAAACTTAGGATCTCGCTAACGCCTTTTCCTCAGTGGTCTCTATTTACAGGTTTTGAACCTTGCGCATGGTTGACATCAGAAAAGTGTCCCACGGTGGGACATTATACCTTGAAATTCATCGCTCAAAAGATTTATCTTTTTTGCCTAACCCTCCAAATAGTTCTTGTCAAGTTTGAACTTTGGGTGCTGGTGCTGCACGGCTATGGAGACCAATAGATTAATTCTCCATCAAGCTGTATTTGACAAAGCTGTGATAAAACGACCACTCATTAATCAGAAACTATGCAAGCTAAATTGATAAAACTTCCCACACTAAATTGGGATTAATCATGACCTTGAAAGACCAGAAAGAATATACTTCAAAAGCAATTTAAAACCCTGGAGTTTACTCCATAGAGAACGTAACTCCCTGGCACAAAAGCCTTGTAATGCTGTTTTCGTTTAAAACATATTCGGAATTGTTGGCTTGACAACAACCTCTCCTTCTCTTACAACTCTTACGAGGTCACAAATCAATTGCGCTGCGATAAAGCCGGTAGGTATGGGATACTGTTTTGCCCATGCGATCACGCCTTTAAGCTCTCGATCTGATCCGAGGTTTTTTTCCGCAAGTTCGCCAACCTTAAATCCAATGTCCCAAAAAAATGTTTCATACTTTCGGATTTCTTCTTGAGAGTCGATAGAGTCTCTAGGTTGGTTTGAGTTTTCTAAACTGATGAAATCAGCGTTCTTGTCAACATAGTCCAAAAGTTCGGTCCAAAGCAAATTTCTAGATCGACTTTTTTCATACTCAATCACATCCTCTGGGCGATACAACCTAATGACTGTTGACAAAGATTTTCTGAGAAGCCTGCTTGCTCCCTTTGCAATTTTTTCCCAATTGGATGGCTCGATTGATACAGTCGGAGCCCCTAAAACACGAATAAAGAAATTTGTCAAACCATCTCTTACATCCGAATTAAGAACAGTCTGTTGCCCGACCAAAGCCCTGACCCTGCCCTCAAACAGTCGATCCAAATAACTTTTTGAGATCGCAACTGGTCTTTGAGTACTCCTTGGCCTCGAATTAGTAATCTGTTCCAAAACATTCACCCATATGAACATGACCCAGGGCTCGGCAGATGTAAGTTTAGTAAACTGAGATCTGTTTAAGCTAAAATGGCTCAAATCAACTACATACTCCTTTACACGATCATAAACTTCGCCTACTTTCAACAGAGAATCTGCCCGCTGCAGGGGAGTTAGCTCCCCCAGAATTTTTCCCCTGGGCGTTGACCCTCCGTAACGACCACTTAAGCTTACTACGTCTTCAGCAAGTCTCCTGATGACACCGAAAATAGTATCAGATAAATCAAATTTTTCAACTGGTTTTACACTCACTCTTACACTCATACCTATCACTATTATATTGAAATAATAACATTTTGTCAAACTTTTTAAACTCGTTTAACCAACGAATACTGGTCTATTAGATTGTTCAAAAGATTGGCTTTTACAAGCTTGACCATCCACCAAATACCAGCCTGCGCCCCAAGACCCGATAGACAGTATTGCATTCCGGCAATTCAAAGAATTTTACTGCGAATGGCTGAAGCTTGACTATTTAATCAAACATTTGTTGTAGAACTAAGTTTGTTCGTTGAAGGCTCGTCAGAGGTCTCATTCTAAAATTTACCGCTAAAACTTAATTTTTTTTCCAGGGTTTTTCGCGTATTTTTGCGTCTCACATAAAAAGTTGAGATTTTTTTCATTTTAAATATCTTGATTTTGCGTCAGTAAACGCTCAACGATATATCAACTCATACTCAGTGATTTCTCCAAGTAATCCAGATAATTTTACCAAATCAATGTGTCCCGCCGTGGGACACCATCCCAATCACCGAACCGAGTGCCATCTTTAAGTTCAATTCCTTCAAGACATAAACCTGTAGCGGGCAAGCATTTCACAAAGGGTAACCGATAATTTGAAGTAAGGATCTCTTCAATGCTCATATTTCGTTTGGAAACCTCAATGAGTGTACCAACAATCATTCTTACCATTTTATGTAAAAACCCGGAGCCTGCGATTTCGAATATTAACAAATTCCCGGCACTGACAAATCGGGCAAGGTAAATGGTTTTGACAGTTGATAAGCTCGAACAGTATCGACTTCGAAAAGCTCGAAAATCGTGTGTACCGCATAGCTTATTGGCTTCAGAGTTTAGTCGATCTTCATCAACATGGTGCGGGTAATGATACACCAAACACTTTTGAAAGGTTGGGGGAGTGGATCTACGGAAAATATAATACCGGTAAAGTTTGCCGCGAATGGAATCTTTGAATTTAAAATCACTCGGAACAAGTGTTGCCGACAAAAAAGATACCTTATTTTTACACAGGAAACTCAAGGATCGGCACATGTTATCTAATTCCAAAGCGTCGTCCAGAAGCTTAGGTTTAAAGACTATAAGGTTGCATTTTGCTCTGACACCTGCGTCAGTGCGCGAACAAACATTAATTGGTATTCTTTCTTTTGATCGAAAAAAAACTTGTAAACTGTTTTCAATTAAACCCTGTATTGTTAGCCGATTTGGCTGAAGCTGGAACCCAGAAAATCCTTCGCCGGTATATTCGATTGAACACAGTATCTTTGAGTCCACCACAAATTGCGTCTTTTTTATCTTCAGACATTTTAAAGCGCTTTTTCAACTAAATCTCACGGTCTTAAACTTTCAAAAACACAATTTAAATTAGCTTCTGGTTTTTAAACGAGTGTAACTTTCACAACCCAATTTACGTATTCTGATTAAATCAAGTCACGATTAAAACGTTGTTTTATAGTGAGTAGCTAGAAAAACCTTTAAATTTAATTAACTCCTGATTATGATTAAAATGAACTCAAGGCTCTTAATTAGTTGCAACACATGCAAAATCCCTAAATTTCAAACACTCGATTCGGGTTTTTACTTCGATTCGTTAAGGTTGCTAAACTTAGAAATGAAAATCAGACTCTTCTTGTCTTTCTTGGCCTGGGACCGTTGTGAGGAATTGGAGTCGTGTCTCTAATGTATTTAATCTTTAGTCCTGACTGGGCTATCGCTCTAATCGCGGTTTCTCTGCCGGCGCCGATTCCTTTTACCAAAACTCCTACGGTTTTCATCCCAAACTCCTTTGCTTTTTCGGCTGCCCTCGAGCCAGCAACCTGAGCGGCAAAAGGAGTGCCTTTTTTAGTTCCCTTAAATCCGCAAGCACCCGCGCTTGTTTGACACAGTACTTGTCCCTGCGGGTCTGTGACGCTTATCAAAGTGTTGTTGAACGATGAAAATATGTATACAAGACCGTTTGGAATATTCTTTTTGGTTTTCTTTTTTGTATCCTTCGTTGCTGTTGTCGCCATCCATGTGATTTTACCAAAGATAAACAGAAAAACAAATTTTCTTAGAAGGATTTGATGGAATACAACCAGACTTTAAGCCTTCCCGAGCCCTTAATGGTAAAACCATATCGTTGCAATTTAACCAGCAAAACGGGCAGGGGGCTCCGACTTTTTGAAGTAAAACCATAACCATGTCAAATGCAACTCAATTATTTATTCTTAATGTAGGCCAAATAGGATCATTGTTAGCAACAAGAAACTCTCCAGGTTTAAAGTTGAAAGCAACAATACAAAACTACCGATGTAAATCTTACGGATTGTTCACCACAAGGATAAAACTTCCCCGTTTTATCCTACTTCATAACATCCTCAGGCCGAAGTTGAGGGAATAGTACAACATCTCTTATAGAGTTTTTTCCTGTTAATAACATTACAAGTCTGTCTATCCCAATTCCTTCGCCGGCTGTAGGTGGCAACCCAACTTCGAGTGCCTGAATAAAATCCCAGTCAATTTCTTGCGCTTCCTCGCCTTCTTTGCTTTTTAGCAACGCCTGAGCCTTAAACCTTTCAAGCTGGTCAATAGGATCGTTTAACTCGGAAAATGCGTTTGCTATTTCAAGTCCGCAAATGTAGAGCTCAAACCGGTCAGTGACCAAATGATCATTGTCGTTACGCCTTGCAAGCGGGCTAACCGAGAAAGGATGGTGAGTTATAAATGTTGGCTCAACAAGTTTATCCTCAACGAGAAACTCGAAGATTTCCAATAAACAACTACCCCAATCATCCGCATTTGTTAACTCAATTCCATTTTTGTTTGCCAAGTGGTGAAGATTATCCAAATCCCTTAAATTAAGCTCGCGATCAATAGTCGCCACAGAATAAATTGCCTCTTCCATGCTTAAACGACGAAACGGCTTGACTAAGTTAAATCGTCTACCTTCAAATTCAAATTCTGTTTTGCCAAAGACTGTCTGAGCCAGATTTGTAATCATGTCTTCTGTAAAATCCATCAAATCTTCAAACGTTCTGTATGCCCAATAAAACTCGAGCATAGTAAATTCCGGGTTATGTTTTCTGTCTATACCCTCGTTACGAAAAGTTTTTCCGATTTCATACACCCTTTCAAGCCCGCCGACAACGAGCTTTTTAAGCGGAATCTCCAAAGCAATTCTCAAAAAAAGATCGCATGACAAAGCGTTGTGGTGAGTTACAAAGGGTCTAGCGTTAGCACCAGCCTTAATCGTTGTGAGTATAGGTGTTTCGACTTCAAGAAATCCATGACTGTCAAGGTAGTGTCTTATGAATTTAATAACCTCCGCGCGTTTTCGGTAAACGTCTCTTGTTTCAAAATTGCTAATCAGGTCAAGATACCGGTGTCTTGCCCTGCTTTCGGGATCCTGAAGTCGGTGCCATTTTTCAGGAAGCGGATAGATGTTTTTGTTTAAAAGTTCGAAATCCTTAACATAAACGCTTTTTTCCCCGGTTTTTGTAACAAAAGGGAAGCCCACACAACCGACAAGGTCGCCTATATCAAGGTCAGAGAACAACTCATACTTTTCGCCGAGTGTTTGCACATTGGAGTAAACCTGAAGTTTGCCGAATTCGTCGAGCAAATGAAAGAAAATCGATTTTCCAAAGTGACGTTTTAGTATAATCCTGCCTGCAACACTGACCTGATTTTGCTCTGTCATTTGATCTATGGGCAACTCTTGCAGGTCATGCGAATTGAAATTGGGCTTGAACCGGTTTGGATAGTTGAAGCCTAATTTTTTCCACTTTTCAAGCTCTTTTAGTTTTTGACTTCTTAGATCGCCTTCGGTCATTATAAAAATTGTAAACCAGTGAAACCGCGAATTGAATTGACGCCGATAAAAAACAAAACTTTTTTTAAAGCTTCCGCATTAGATTTAGCCAAAAAGTTGTTAGGACTGGTTATTGTAAGATGCTGTCCTGGCAACACAACCTACTGTCAAATTGTTGAAACCGAAGCTTACCATGAAAAAGATCCTGCGTCACACTCTTTTAGAGGCAGGACACGACGTAATAGCAGCATGTTTCTTGAGGGAGGACATTTGTATGTATATAAAATTTATGGCGTACACCACTGTGTTAACATTGTGGCAAACGCGCTTGGTGTAGGGGAGGCGGTTTTAATCCGCAGTGTCTTTGATTTGGAAAAGAATGTTTTGATAAAAGGGCCGGGCAGGGTATGCGCAGAATTAAAACTTGATCTAAATTACGATGGAAGATCTTTGCTGAACGGAACTGACGAGATTTTTTTGGCAAAATTGCGCGGATACAGGCAGGCAAAAATTTTGTCGTCGACAAGAATAGGAATCACAAAAGGTTTGGAACTTGAATATCGGTTTTTTTTGGAGGCCTTCGCTAAACATTTACCAAAACCGAAGCAAGCTTTTTGACTACTGTAGTTTTACACTTTAACGGCTGATAACCTGTGTGTCGATTTTAAACAGAAGTTTTTAGGAACTCTTTTTTTGCCACCTTATGCCGAGAACATACTTTTAAACTCCTTGGTCAAACCCTCGATATTCCAAAAAGGGTGAAAGTTTTTGATCTGAGTTTTTTAAATTTAAGTTTACCCTACGAGAAGCTTTACTATGTTGGAGGATGGAGCGAAAAAAGGAAGGTTGCTATAGTGGGGACCCGCTCTGCGACTTTGGAGTACTGCAAATTCACGTTCAATTTAGCGAAGCAATTGGCTTTGGCTGGCCTAAATATTGTTAGCGGTTTTGCGTACGGTATCGATATATATGCTCATTTAGGGTGTCTTGACTCAAGAGTCCCTGGATCTATAACTGCAATTTTGGCGGTTCCGCTTGACAAAATCAGCCCAAAAGAACACACAAAGTATGTAAAGGACATTCTTGAATTAGATGGATTTATTGGAACGGTAAACAAAGGGGACAAGGAAGTTTTCCGAAACGATTTTGTGTTGCGAAATAGCGTTATCGCAGCAATCTCCGAGCTTGTCGTGTTTTTTGAAAGCGCCAAAAAAAATTGGGCGATTCACACGGTTTGGTTTTCGCTCGAATACGGAAAAGAGGTGGGAGTCGTTCCCCGGGCGCCGTGGGGTGTTCGAAACGAAGGTACAAAAATTA
>JANWWW010000090.1 GCA_025055295.1 Deltaproteobacteria bacterium
CAGAGAAGTACAATCGCCAAGATTTTTACGGTGTTAAGGTGCTTGGCACGTTGAAAGACTTAATGCATGTTGTGTCGGCGTTTAAAATTGACACGGTTGTTTTCGCTTTGCCACTGCATGAAATGAATAACATAGAAGACCTTATTGAAATTTTGAGCACTACACATGTAGACGTAAAAATTATACCAGACGTGAGTAATCTTCTAACCGTCGGTGGGTCAATTGAGGAGTTAGATGGAATTCCGATTATTTCCATACAGGAAAATCCTATACAAGGTATCGACTTTGCCCTCAAAAGACTATTTGACATTACAGTTGCTTCTTTAGCCCTTATTGCCTTATTTCCGGCCTTTGTTGTAATCGCCATAATCATTAAATTGACATCAAAAGGCCCTGTTTTCTACCATCAAGAGAGAGTTACATTGGATGGTGTAAGGTTTAAGATCTACAAGTTTAGGACAATGCGTGTTGATGCAGAAAAAGACAAGCCTGTTTGGAGTGGGAAAAATGATCCAAGAGTTACAAAATTTGGGAAATTTCTTAGGCGTTGGAGTTTGGATGAGTTACCACAACTATGGAACGTGCTAAAAGGTGATATGTCTTTGGTAGGGCCCAGACCGGAAAGACCGTATTTTATTAAAACATTTAGGCAGAAGTTCCCCTCCTACATGTTGAGGCATAAAGTTCCAGCTGGTCTTACTGGATTGGCACAGCTTCACGGCTTGCGGGGCGACACATCGATTGAAGAAAGGCTTAAATATGACCTGCTATACATGAAAAATTGGTCAATATTTTTGGATATAAAAATAATAGTTTTGACCCTGTTAAAAGGATTAAAAAATAAAGAAGTTTAATTTTTTATTTGGGTAGTCTCCAAATTTGCGGGAGCAAGTTGCCGATTTTCTTCATTTAGGGAATTTTTAAATAACATAAATTTGTTTTAGTATAGTTTTAGGATTTTAGACGTTGTTTCATAAACTTGAAAAAACAAAGGAAAAGTACAGAGTTACTAAGTGAGCGACCATGAGACAAGCTAAACTTGACGTAAAAAAAACGGAAACCCTAAATATTTTGTGGCTACGTTGACAAACTCAACTTTCCTAAAAGATACAAGAAATCGGTAAGAATGGATTGTTGGTACCACGTTAAATTTTAACAGATTGTTTTATGAAACGAATTTTCTACAGCCCTAACGTGTTGATTTGCAAAAAAATAAAATCGTAAAATTTCACTACACCCTCATTGGTTAAAATAAAGCCAACACGTCAGATCTACACAATAGGATGAAATTAAATAACGTGCTAATTATGAAACCCGTTGAAAGATAAATAGACTGGTTAATAAGTTAGCCCAATAGATTCAACCTTTGGCCGTCGTAATACGGTTGTTTCAAAAAAACTCGGCTAAAAATTTTCGACAATTTCATATCGGTTGGTTTGTAAGATATCTGGTCAACCAGCTACAGTGATCCATTCGGCCAAATATCAATCAAACCTACTAAGAATTTATGTGTGAAGTAACCCTCTCTGGAGTAACCCAGCCTAAGTTAAACATAACAGCTGCCTAAAACAACTCTAGCCACGCCAAAGTGTGCCTACACTGACGTTTAATAAGCAGTAAGTCTTATTTAACTGATTAAGATCTCGCTTTATAAATGCAATTTAAATTACTTTATCACCCTAAAGAAGCATCTCCTGTTTTTTGCCCATGCTTCTTCATTAGATCTTGGGTCTAAGGGTCTTTCTTCTCCATAACTAATTGTCGATAATCTGTTCTTATCAATTCCCGCATTAATTAAAGCGCTGTAACATGCTTTAGCCCTTCTCCAACCCAAAGCCATGTTATATTCATTGGTACCTCTTTCGTCACAGTGGCCTTCAATTTCCACTTTAACATTGGGGTTTGCTTTTAACCAATCTGCGTTTTCTCTAATTATCGCCATTGCTCTGGAGTCAAGTTTGGACGAGTCAAATGCAAAATTAACATCCTTTAATGGGCCAGCCTGCTCTAACGGAATGTTTGCACCCGAATCAGCAGCCGTCCCTACTGACTTGCTTTTGCAAGCACAGCCGACAAAAAAACCACTTAAAACTCCTAACATGCTTCCAATAACTATCCTTTTCATCGCTCTTGTTGTATTTTATTAGATGCAAATTTTAAAGGTCAATATCTTTCTTAGACTTGAAAAAAATTTTTTTATAGGGTGAACTATAAAGCATAAAGTGGTTTCGGGTAAAGTAAAAAAAGCGGTTATTCCGGCAGCGGGGCTTGGGACACGCTTTCTTCCGGCTACAAAGTCGGTTCCAAAAGAGCTTTTACCGATAGTGGATCGCCCTACTATTGAGCACATCGTCGATGAAGTCCATCAGTCGGGGATTGAAACTGCAATAATAATATCCCGTAGAGGTAAAAGCGCAATATTGGATCACTTTGAAAGAGATGTAGATCTGGAGAATAAATTAAAAAAAGAGGGGAAGTTCGAATTAGCCAGACGACTAAACGAGCAAAGTGAGCTTATAACAATAGTTTCTGTTAGGCAAAGCGTTCCCTTGGGTTTAGGGCAGGCGGTGTATACCGCAAGATCGTTGGTAGGAGATGAGCCCTTTGCGGTTTTGCTTGGGGATGATATTTTTGATTCCAGTTTGCCTGCGACCCTACAGCTAATTCAGGTTTTCGAAAAGTTTCAAAAGCCGGTTGTCGCCCTGATGACCGTTGAAAGTTCGGATATATCTAAATTCGGTTGTGCCGGAGGGGAGTTCATAGAAGAAAACATTTTAGAAATCAATAGTATCATCGAAAAGCCTTCCGTTGAAGAGGCACCGTCCAACTTTGCTGTGGTTGGGAGGTATGTTTTAACTCCGACTGTATTCGAAATTTTAAAAGATCTTCCCCCTGGTAAGGGAGGAGAAATTCAACTTACGGACGCTCTTGCCAAGCTCATTGAGCAGGAAGGACTTTTAGGTTATTTTGTTGACGGATATCGGTTTGATGCGGGCGATCAACTAGGTTTTCTCATGGCTAACATTCACTTTGGCTTGAAGAACGAAAAGCTAAAAGATAGGCTAATCGCCTTCTTAAAAGACGAGATTAAATCTAGTTAAATCTTTTGAACTAGACTCTTTAAAATAAGTGAAACATAGTTCTATTTTTTCTGAAAAATATAGTATATGTATCATTTACTTAATCAGGACATATTGCAGGCCAGAAATGATCTGTGTGAACAATTGTTAAAAGTGGCTTCGTCTCCATCTTTTGGTACTCCAGAGTTTAAAAATGCTTTCACGGACCGTGTGATGGAGTTACAGAAGGGGATGATTAGCTCAGAAAGAGAACCTGGTGAGTTAAATTACCTTGTGGCAACTGTGAACACATTATGTTCGACAGATCCATCAAAACAAGGTGAGGTTTCTGCCATTAATGCAGCGCTTGAAAGGTATAACAGTTTGCGTCGGCAGCGAGAAAACCAAAAACTGGCAACTAACGAGTGGCGCGCAACAAAATATTTGTCAATGAATTCTAATAATAAAACTCTAGACCAGTCGATGGAACAGCTTTCGGAGCGTTATCGTGAATGCATTGAAAATTACAGGCATGCGCTTAGCCATGATCCAGATCTAGAAAGAATTTTCAAGTCACTTGTCTGTGGGGGTGACCATTTTGCAGATTTTAAAAAAAGAGCATACAAATCTGAAGCAACAGCCAGCATGGCAAGCTTAAAGGCAATGAGCCAGTTAGAGGCTCTCGAGTGGACGTTTGAAAGGGCTATACAGCTTGGAGGATTAACAAAGGAAAATATTGTAAAAGCTTTTGAGGAATTTAAACAAATTGCGAAAGACTGCTTTGAGGGCGACAGATTTTTAGTGACTGACAAAAATCTTCAAAAATGGGCAAGTATAAGGAAACAATTAGGATTGCGAAGTTTAAACAATATAGACGAACTTAACACTAAAATGTCTGACTATGTCAACCACTCAGCAGAGATGCGGCAACTTTTTGAGCCTTTAAATCCTTTAAATCAGACTTCGGTAAACAACTATCCAAATCTCGCCCGATGGTCTGAAGAACCAAGGATTAAGCCTCCTTCGGAAAATGACCTCTCCGCAGACCAAAAACCTGAGCAAGCGCGCATTGACAGGGATCTTGGTCTAAACTACAACTATGCGGGGGAATTGTCGAAGTTTATGCTGACACATGCGGCAGATTTAACTATTGAAGAAAGGGATTTGCTTCTTAGGATCGCCTACCTGAATGCTTCAGTAAAAGAAACGGAGAGAGGGATTATGAAAAGCGCTTTTGACAAAACTTTAGATTCAGTCGTAGGAGATCCAGGGTTAACGCAAAAATTGATTGAATTGGCTACGAATTCTTGTTTAATTGAAAAACTTGGAAGTTAAAGTTTTGAGCGAGACAATATGAAAAATTGAAAGGTTCAAAGAGATTAATCAAGATTTGAGTGACTTAAGAAAGCTAACAGTTGAGATCACAATAAAAGCGGGTGAAAGGAACATTAATAATAGGGGAAAAGTCAAATCAATTATCATGTCTGTTTACTTAGGGAAGAGGAATGAATAGAAATCGTTAATATTTGCGCTGAACTGAAAAAAGTTGTTTAAAATTCGGAAACTGTTCTT
>JANWWW010000091.1 GCA_025055295.1 Deltaproteobacteria bacterium
AAGAACAGTTTCCGAATTTTAAACAACTTTTTTCAGTTCAGCGCAAATATTAACGATTTCTATTCATTCCTCTTCCCCAAAGAAAATATGGCATGGTGGTTTTTTTTCCAAATTTGAATTGCTGAGCGAGAAATGGAAAGCTCCCCTACGAAACTCTCCGAAATGTTCGTTTAAGCCATGCGGGTCTCTTTGATTTTACCTCGAGAATTTAGAATCTCTTCTTGATTTTCCTCACCATCGTGCGTAAGTCTAAAATATTGACTGGACTGCCAACTAAGCGCTTTTACTTCCTATGAGTGTTTAACTGCGAAGTGGTTTAAATGGTATCAATGCTATTTCTTCGTAGTGTGCATTTTGTTCACTAGATTTGCATTTACCTGTTTTATCATCAAAGCCTCAAAAATCCAGAGTTGTGGAATGGTCTCTAGAGCCTTAACTTTTCTTAGTCCTGAACTAATTTATCGCACCCCCTCTTGCGCTTGGCCGCGTTGTCATTACCCATTTTGTTCTGGTTTATTCGATGCTCTCGAAAAGTCTCTTATTCTGCTATATCTTCACACTATTTTGCAATAAGCTAAACCCGGCTTATGCAATATGTATACTTGAGTTAAAGTTTCGGAAAAAATTTTACACTTAATTCTTAATAACCCGAGGTATACCAGGGTATTGACGCAGGGGCATGGTGGATCTTAAAGTCAATAGCTTCTTTTACACCGCTTCACTGATTTACTGATGACATCAAACCGACAGTTAGCAACCTCATAAGCGTCGTGTTCTAATTCATTTTTCTCTAAAGCAATTTGTTCCAAAAGCTCATTTTATCGCAACACGAACGAATTTTTTTCCCGCCATCACGGAGTGCTTCTTTGAAATTTGATAGGCCAAGATAATTTCTAGCAATTATACCTCTCAGGTGTTGATTAAAAATTTATTTCAAAGCAAGTTGAAACCAACAACTGCTCGTTCCACCAACAATTTAAATTAATTAATCACCAGCAGTGTAGAGCTGTCTGATGCCGTCTTAAACCTAGAACCTACTCCAAATATATTGGTTTGTGACCTCATGATGGAATATTACTTCCTCAGTTTTTACAATAGTGCCAAGCTCTTTTGGGCATCTGTTAGCCGCCATAATTTTTCGGTCCTTATACTTACACGCCGTCTCACACCCCAATACCTCTGATAAAAATTTACTTCGCTCAAATTTGTCAATGGCCTCATATATGTTCGTTGGTAAATATCTATCTACAGTTACATCAGTCGTTCGATTTTGACTGTCTAGCCCTGCCTTTAAGATGGAGTAAAAAGCAAGATAGGGGTTGATGTCCGGAGCCACGCTTCTAATCTCAATCCTAGCCGATTTTTTAGTGCTCCAAGGTATCCTTATCATAGAAGTTCTATCGTTAGCCGACACTTTAATTTGATTGGGAGCTTCAAAATTTGGATCCAATCTTCGATAAGCATTGACGCTTGGATTTAAAATCAAACATAATTCTTCCGCAAGGTGCAGAAGGTTACTGATGAACTTTAGCGAGAATTCAGACATTCCTCCAGTATTTTGGTCATAGAATAAATTTTGGTCATTATTCCATACAGACAAATTAACATGCATTCCTGAACCGTTGATACCCGCAATTGGTTTTGGAAGAAAAGAAGCTGTTTTCTCCATATTGTACGCAATTTGGCGTGCCAATAACTTGTAGAGCATAACCTGATCCGCCGCAATTAATGCATCAGTGTGTTTATAATTCAACTCAAACTGGGATGGAGCAACCTCTGGATGATCCTTTTCATTTTCAAAACCCATAGCCCTCTGAGCCTCAGCAAACCTATCGATAAAAATTCGAAGCGGATCATTTGGAAGTGAAGAATAGTAACCCCCTAAGGAAACCAAACTAAAGCCACTGCGTGAATTAAATACTTGTTCTGCGTTCCGACCATTAAACAAAAACCCCTCACATTCAACCGATATATTTACTGAATAATTCGATTTCTCACGCAACTCTTGTAAATATTTTTTCAATCTACCTCTAAAGTCGCTTGAATGAATTGTGCCATCCCTGTTTGCTACAATACCAAAAACAAATACTTTTCCTGCGCTAAAAACGTCACTAGGTACCCACCTAAATGAACGCCAATCAACCAACAATCGTAAATCAGATTCTGAAACTTTGGAAAATCCTCGAACCGAGGATCCATCGAACGTTAAACTGTCATACGCGGATAGTAGATACTTTTTGTCATAATCAAGCATGTGAAGCTTTCCTTCAATGTCAGAAAACAAAACCGTAACAGCTTTTATTCTATTTTCTTTTCGCAACAACTCTACGTAATATTGTTCACAATCTTCGTCAGAAATGTCGGACAAATTACGACTTTTAGCGTCTAAATTTAATGTTTCCAATTCTGCGTAAGTTAATTCGAGAAACTCTTTAAGCATCGAGAGATAGTATACAAGAAAAATTTAACACTAGAAAGAAGTTGGATTTCATTGCTTTATCGAATCGCAAAAATCAGGTAATCTTGCTAAAGTAATTTTATTTCAATGAACTTAATAAAATTGTCGCACTTTATGCTTCTTTACTTATATGAAACTACATTACTTAAGGCTTGTAAAAAAAATTTAAAATTTCGAAAAAATCGTACAAAAGCCAACGATGCCTAATCAGAAAAACGGTAGATCTTTTGGTAGTTTGCGCTTAAAGTGGTTTTTTCGACAGTGTCCTTAATACCGAGCATAAGGCATTTAGATGACCCTACTGAGCTATTAACGGTTCAAGATTTTTCAATTTCTCAATAGACTTCTCGCGGACTTTAGAATTAATTAAACGGTGACACTATGGTGACAGTGTGTGTTTATCTATCCAAAATTTTGCATTTTTACTTTTTTGAGCACCTTTCTTATGTAAGGTTAAAGTTGTTCAGCTCGGGTGAAAACAGGATTATGGAACTAATCGCGTCGGTCCCCTATAAACAAAAGTTACTTCTCGCACATTTTTAAATCCCAATAAGCACATAAGAAATCGAGTCAGCCCCAATCCAAAACCACCGTGAGGGGGAGCGCCGTATTTAAAAAAATCTAGGAAAAACTGAACGTTCTGTGGGTGACGCAGCTTTTCTTTGGCTTGACATCCCAAAATGTTATATCTATGTTCCCTTTGAGCCCCTGTTGTAATCTCCAAGCCATTCCACAAAAGGTCAAAACTTTTGGTCAAAGCGGGGTTGTGTTCACTTTTCATGTGATAAAAGGGCCTGCTTTTCCACGGATAATCCGTTACAAACACAAATTCATGGTCAAATCTCGATTTTATAAATTGACAAACATTGATTTCATCGCTTTGGGACAAATCCGTCGGTTGGGCTTGGTGATCCGTTTTCTGTAAAACCTGCAAAACTTCCTGAAAGGTTAGTCGTGGAAAAGGCAGTTTAGGAGCCTTTAGTTCACGGCCGAATGTTCTAAAAATTTTTTCACCAAACCGATCGAGTACCGCTTCTATTAAGTAAGAAAGGAGATTTTCTTCAAAATTCATAATGTCATGATGAGAGTTAATCCAGGCTATTTCACAATCGATGCTTGTAAATTCCGTGTCATGTCTGCTTGTATAAGATGGATTGGCTCTAAATACTGGACCTATTTCGAACACTTTGTCAAACCCAGAACAAATAGCCATTTGTTTGTAAAACTGGGGGGATTGAGCAAGGTAAGCAGTTCTTCCAAAATAATCAAGACGAAATAATTCCGAGCCGCTTTCCGAAGGAAAACCTAATAACTTAGGTGAATGAATTTCAATAAATCCATTTTCAATAAAAAACTCTCGCATTTTATGTTCAACGAAAGTTTGTATTTCGAAAATTAGCCTTGACTCTGGCCTTCGCAAATCAAGCACCCGATAATCCAATCTGGTCTCTAGAGGAATATTCCTATGCGAAAGTAAAAATGGGAGGGAAGCACTCGTTGATAGTATTTTAATATTTTTAACAATCACTTCAATACCATCATATTTTGAAAATTCACATTGTGTTACAGTACCTGTAACCTCAACTGTAGACTCCCGGCTCAAAGATCTCGTAGCCTTCTTGAGCAAAGGTTCTGAATAATCCATTACACATTGAGTAAATGAGTCATCTCGCCTTAATATTAAAAATCCAACGTTTTTATGATCTCTAAAAGAATGAACCCACCCCCTCAGAGTGACAGTTTGCCCTAAATATTCTTTCAAAAACGACGGGGAGTACATTATCATTAGGGTCCATTAAGTATAATTATACACGATTGCAAAAAATATAGCAAGCGATGATCTGACAAAAGCATTTTCAGAGCAAATGTTAATAGTATTAAAAAAGACAACAGTTAAAATTTTTCACAAAATTTACCAAGAAGCTTCAAATACCCATATGAGAAAAAAATTATTTTTCATTGATTTGTGAACTAGATACTTTCCATAAGCCCATTTTTCAACCTGTGATGATATCTTACTTCCTCGAAAAATCATCTAAAGAAGTCAATCCCTTTCTTAATTATTTTATTCTTCGACCTCTTATCAAAATCTATTTGCGTGTACTACAAATAAAATCTACACAAGTAAACAGACATGATAATTGATT
>JANWWW010000092.1 GCA_025055295.1 Deltaproteobacteria bacterium
TCGGCCTGCATCATCTTCACTCAAAACTCCCCACACCGAACTCGCTTCAACGACTACACCAACCTCATCGGGTGGTATGTATTCCAACCCCTTGAGAATTAATCTCGCTACCTCCTCTTGAAAATTTGTCAACTCCCTATAACCACTCACCGTCACATTATCCTGACCCGCTAACTCGTCACAAGCTCTCTTAAAAACCTCAATCACCCACTCAGATGCCTCCGCCACAAGATGCCGACACTTCACACATTCGTCTAGTATGCCCAAACACTCAACCGATGGAAAAATTCTTAACAAAACCTCTTTTATAAAAGAATGAAACCCATGAGGTACCATTAAAGCGTCGTGTTCCGAAAACCGAGAATAAATGTTTACCAATTCTTTTATTTTCTCTATCGCAAAAGAACGAATTTCATGGTCTTTGTCCAAGGCATTGTATAGCACCTCATAGTTCGAGTTAATGTTGCCCAAGTCTATACGCTTCAAAACATCCAAAACATCTGCCTTTTTACGCTGCTTAAAACGATTTACAATTCTTTTCAATAATCCAACACGCCTCCTTCTCCTGCCAGTTTTCAAAAACTCAATCGCTTCCTCGCAAGATGTAAATCTCTTCGCCGGATCTTCTTGCCTTAATATTTCAATCGTTCGCAATAATCGTTTAGCCTTGTTTCTATCTTGGCCCCCCTTTATAACATTATTCTTGATCTTTTCTAAAGCGTCATGCCTAAAGACTACGCCCTTTCTACTGGCTGAACAATCAAGAAATTCCTCAATCGACAGCCCAGACAGTAACTGAAAAACCACAGCAGCTAGAGCGTATCTATCCGCTCCGTCACGTGTGTCCTCGTACAGCAACTGTGATCCGTAATAACTTAACGCTTTCTCATGAGCTGGAGTAAGATGTGTCCCACCTTGCTCCATCCATACATGTTTCAAAAGATCCCAGTCCAACAACCACACATGCGTTATTTCGCCTTGGTCATTTACTAATACCTTTATATTCCCCGGATGTATGTCTCGATGAAGAACTCGTTCGCTCTCTGCAATACTAAGTATTCGCAAAACACCAATCATTAAGTCATAACTTTGCTCAACAGTTAATCTTTCACCACGAGCCAATAAATCAGCTAAGCTTATACCCTCACAGTATTCGCTTAGGTTCCATACGCCCTGTTCACTCACTCCATACGCTAGAACTCTAGGAACATTAAAGCTCGGTCTCTCTCTGCCACGACCGCATAGCGACGATATTCTATTTGTTATACGTTGCTCTGTTTTTAAACTGTACTCGTTTAACATGTGTGTGTGGTACACCTTCAAAAACAATTTTCTTCGTTCGCTAGTATCTTCATTTATTACTTCAACTCGAAAGCATGAAGCTTTTAAACTTTCATGCATCTTAGTCAAAACCACCTTTTCAGCTCGATCTGAGAAAGTAACTTCTAAGCCGGCATCTTCCAATAATACAACCTGTGGTTCTGAAACTTTTCCAGCACCCAACACTGTGCGCCAAAAATCCATACTTGAAAAAACTAGCCCCTGTAGGTCCTGAGTGTCACGCTTGTCGAGTTTCGTTTGATCTTGCAAATTGTTATAAAACATATACTTAAAATTTTAATAATAAATTTGATTATAAGTTGGATATCAGAGTTAGTCAAACTCAAGGCCGTGGGAAGTATGCAAACGGCAGGTTTCTTTTTCATCAAACAAAGATTTGTAAAGTTCTAAGTTTAGTTTGTATAAATTAGATCTTGGAAAAAGAATGTTTTTTAAAATACGGGTGTCGGTTGTGTTTTGAAATTGGTTTTTAAAACATGTAATCTTATCTTGAATAACAATCGTTAGTACTCTTAAAAACGGCGATCTTTTTTTACTGTATCCTTTTTAAATTCTATGATTTTTAATCACGTACATCTTAATTCCTTGGCTATGTCGGAAAGTTAAGTTTGAAAACTGTATACTAAAAAATTAAACGTTTTGCTAGTAGAGGATTTCCAGCTTTTTGCCACATTTAGTGTAAGAAATTCGAGTTTGTCAACAGGGTAGCATCACAAGTATAAAACTGATACATCCATTTATAAAATTGTCACCTCAATTGCCTTGAAAGTCTCTTTTCGAAAATTGATTATTGTGTTTTGTTAAATGCTCTCGTAGTATTCCCTTAAAACTCGGCAATGTTGACAATCTTCGGATCGACATGTCAATGAATGAGCATTTAAATGCCTCAAAGCTTTTTCTAGTGTATCTCGTTCTATCATTCTTTCACCTGTAACTAGCCATGGAGAGTTGCCTGATCCATGATGATTTCTTTTGAATTCTCTAACTCTTGAAGCTAAAGCGACTATAAAAGAGTCCACGTCTAAGTCATTTTGTTCACAACGTTGTGCGATTACTGCAACCACTTTATCCGTTAAATCCTGATTATTTTCCATAAATAAAAGTAACTTGCTCCAAGTATCCCCATCTCTTGGATTTTTGATTAAATTAAGCACGAATTTAACCGTTCTTGAGGAGAAACGGACCCCTGAAATTTTTTCGCACGCTTCCTCGTATAAAGCAAGTATACATGCTCTCTCAAACTTCCTCCAATCAAATTCACCTGCATGATCTTGTAAGTCAGTAAAGAACCTTTCTACAACTTCAACATCTTTATAAAGAGATAGCGTATAAAGAAAAATTTTCAAGCATTTTGGATACTCACACAAAATTTCCAAAAACTGAAGCCATTGTGGAATTTTCGCTTGTGGAAATATGTTGCTAAAGCAGAATTTGCTGTGCCGTTCAGGTCCTGCAAAGAAATGCTCTATGTCATCATGCAAATCGTACCAACGGTCAGTAGCTATTACTGAATACGATTTTTTAGATAGTAAAAGCCAAAACGTTTTCAATACCACCTCGTCATTCCACGGCTGTGGAAGTTTTTCAAAAAATTCAAAATAGACACTACATACCCTTGTAAAATCTGACCGGCCTGCCTGTTCCAAAGGTCCATATTTCGCCGCCTCAGCCACCGAATAAGTTATCTCTGAATAACTCTTGTCCCTAATCTCTATACAAATATTGTTAATTCTAGCGCCACGGTCGCTGTAATCCAGCTGCAATCCTTTTGGGAGTTGTGTCACGTAAAAAATATTGGGTGAAATGTTACCGCTTTCGTCGTTAATAGCTTCCCTGAGCAACATCTCCAAAGCTATATCAGCATAAAAGCTATTCTTTAATCTTGATATCAATTGATACGCTTCTTCGAGAAACTTGATTAAAGCCGGCGACATTTTCTCTTTTCGCTGTTCCAAAATCGCCTTAATAAAAACCCCAAGCTCATGATCAATCGAATTAAAACCACTTTGTTGCGCTTGGTCTGTGCAACGTTTCAGTACCTCATTCAAGGCTTGAAAAATCAGATGCTCCTGTAATGGATTTGCCTTTAAAACCAAATTCGCTGCACGTTGAGGATTAGCATAAAAAAGCTCTATAAACCGCTCTTTATCAACCAGAAAAACCATGTCAATATTGCTCAAATTGTCTTCAGTCAATTGGCTCAAGTAGCTCCATGCCCGCTTTATCTTCACCTGACCTTCTTGCCTCCTGAGAAGCCCTTCCTTCCATGCAACAACTAAACCTCTAAAACATGGCTCTAGTCCTGAACCTATAGTTTTCAACCTACATATAACCCTTTCCATCAAATCTTCATCCACAACTTCAAGTTGGTTTAACAGGTTTTTCACTAATGATAAAAACTCTTGAGTGTTAGCCGATGAACTACTAAATCCTAGATCTAACATAAATAACACTGTTTCTTCGGATAGGGTAAACCCTTCAGCTAAGAAATTTAAAAATTGAAGTCTTCTGTCCGGCCACTTCTCAGCTACTTGTTTTATTAAATCTGGGGTGATCACATCTTCAAGAGATCTCCGATGATAAACAAGAAACTCCTTAAATACCATGAAATCCTTCTTTCCAAGGCGGGATAACAAATCGTGAACTATTCTCGAACCAAATCCGAGTTCACATAAAAGTCTCACCTCGTCGTAAAATTTAGTTGGCGTATCAACAAGATAATCACATATTCTGCCTTTAAAATACGTCACAATTTTTTCGAAGTCTCCTTCAAGTTGCTCCGTGCCTATCTTTTGAGCTCGTCTCAAGGTCTCTAAACAAATCTTTGAAGAAAAGTTTTCAGGTTTAGTCTGTAGGTATTCAAGAAGTTTTCCGTAGTCACAACTCGCCCCCTTTAAATAAAGGGTCTCAACATATTCCATTACTACCTCTTCTTCGAAAAACAACCGGTTTATTAAAATCACTTCAAGTAACCTAGTTAAAGTCGCTGGGTTTAAATTACTAGCCGTGCTAGTTGCTTGCTTAATTATTTGATCAAAACACCTTGGATAGTGTTGAAGCAAAAATTCAAAATCTTCTTGAGTGCATTCTTCAAATCTGTGAGCTGTTATTAAATCAACCAACAAGAGTTCAA
>JANWWW010000093.1 GCA_025055295.1 Deltaproteobacteria bacterium
TGATTTCTTTAAACCAAAAAATTGATGAGCCTTGGCTTTTTTTCACGATCTCTGACTATTACCGTGTTAAAACAAGTGTGGAGACCTAAAACCTCTTTTGCTGCCAAAATGACATCTTCATCACTAGCATTGGGGTCGATTTCGAAAGTCTTTTTCTTTTTGCCATTTACCTGAATAACTACTTCAGTTTTTTGGTTCAACAAAAGTTTCTCATTATAAGCTGGCCAAGCTTGTTCGGCTATCAAACCAGTCTGGCCAAGCATCTGCCAACATTCTTCAGCTAAATGCGGTGCGTATGGTGAGAGTAATAGAACAAAAGTTTTTGGAACTTCTAACGTGCACTTTTTATCTTCGATAAAGTTCAAAAACTCCATCATCGCAGAAATGGCAGTATTGAACTTAAGCCTCTCGGTATCTTCTGTGACTTTTTTTGTAAGCTTATGAAGCTCGAGCAGAACAGACGGGTCTTGAGTATCAGCTTCTGTAAAGTCCCTAATCCAATAAAAAACTCTCTTCAGGAATCGATGAACGCCCATAATTGCCTTCGTGTTCCAAACTTTTTTGTCTTCTAGAGGGCCCATAAACATCAAGTACAACCGGAAAGTATCAGCTCCGTACTCACTCACTATCTCCAAAGGATCTATAACATTTCTGAGACTCTTTGACATTTTGGCGATTATTTGCTCTACCTCTTCGTTTGTGGATAAATCAAAAAATTTGCCCCCTCTTTCTTCAACCTGAGTTACTGGAACCAAATTACCACGCTTACCTTTATACGCATAACTTAAAATCATTCCTTGGTTAAACAACTGTTTAAACGGCTCTGGTGTGGACACGCAGCCTAAATCAAAAAGAAATTTATGCCAAAACCTAGCATACAGAAGGTGTAGAACCGCATGTTCTGCTCCACCAACATACAGGTCAACTGGCATCCACCTTCTTTCAAGTTCTTTACCGACAAGTTCATCATTGTTATGAGGATCTATGTACCGTAAGTAGTACCAACAACTTCCTGCCCATTGAGGCATGGTGTTGGTTTCTCGAACACCTCTTCGACCGGTCCGCGGATCCACAACATTAATCCAATCTTGTGCTTTTGCTAAAGGGCTCGCCCCATCTTTACTTGGCTTATAGTCATCTACTTTCGGTAGCTCCAAAGGCAGTTCTTCTAAAGGAACAACCGACCGTAACCCATCCTCCCAAAAAATGATCGGGATTGGCTCACCCCAATACCTCTGACGCGAAAAAACCCAGTCCCTGAGCTTGTACGAAACGGACTCGTTGCATAAACCAAACTTGGACAAGTAATCGCATATCACTCTTTTTGCATCCTCAGAAGGAATATCTTTAAGAATCGTGTCGCCTAACTTTAACTCTTTTAGGATACCCAGCTGAGTGAAACATTCCTTGTCAGTTGCCCCTGAAAATGGGTAAACAACGGGAATTATTTGAATGTTATTTTGCTTTGCAAATTCAAAGTCTCTCTCATCATGAGCAGGCACACCCATAATAACTCCACTGCCATAAGACGCAATTACATACTCTCCAATCAAAACAGGGATCCTTTTTTGAGTGAGCGGATTTATAGCAGTTAAACCCGTAAAAACGCCTTCTTTTGATTTCTCTATGGCTCTCTCCCTCTCATTCTTTTTTAACGCGTTTTCCAAAAACCTGCGAACTTCTGGAGTGGTTTGCCATTTGGGGTCAAGACCTGCTATTTCCGGAGCTACGCATAAAAATGTTACTCCCGGAAGCGTGTCGAGCCTTGTAGTAAAGCATTCAACAAAGTCTTTGAATTCTTCAATGTAGAACTTTATCCTGTGTCCCTCACTTTTACCAATCCAGTTTATTTGTTGCTCAATTATTGCCTTGGGCCAATCCAAAAGTTTCAGATCCTTTAAAAGTCTTTCTGCGTAAGCTGTGATGCGAAGCACCCACTGTTTGTATGGAATTCGTATAACATCAAAACCGCCACGTTCACTTTTACCGTCGATAACTTCTTCGTTAGCCAAAACAGTTCCAAGTTCTGGACAAAAGTTAACGTATGAGTAATCAATATATGCAAGCCTAAATTTGTCTTGGTATTCTTGAACCGCTAAAGGTCCTTTGCGAAGAATTTCCTCGGGAATCGGCAACTGCTCAATTGGTTTTGCTTTTTGTTCAACCGTATCAAAGTAGCTCGAGTAAAACAAAGTGAATATGTATTGAGTCCACTTGTAATACGATGGATCTGATGTCCTTATTTCGCGCCCCCAATCGTAAGCAAAACCCAGTCTCTTCATTTGTTTTTTGAAAATTTCACAATTTCTGTTGGTTTCTACTGCTGGATGTTCCCCTGTGGCTATGGCGTGTTGTTCTGCTGGAAGACCAAAGCTGTCAAATCCCATAGGATGAAGCACAGAAAAACCATTCATCCGTTTGAAGCGCGTCAGTATGTCAGTGGCAGTGTAGCCTAGTGGATGTCCAACATGAAGCCCTGATCCGCTGGGATATGGAAACATATCAAGAATGTAAGCCTTTTTTCCTTTGGGAAAATCAGGAGTAGCAAAAACACGTTTTTGTTCCCAAAGTTTTTGCCATTTTTCTTCTATCTCGTTTGGGTTGTATTCTCTGACGGAGGTTTCTTTCACAAGAAAAGTTTAACACCACTTGCTCCACATGTTAAAGGCTGTGCCTTTGAAGAGCGGATAGAAATATTTCAATACAAGTTTAAGGTCTACGGAAAAACGAGTCTGCCAAGCAGTCTACGTTTTTTGGCACCTGTTACAGCCGGAACATTCGTGGGGAGACCCATTATAAAGTCATAAGCCAAGACCGCAAAAATCATCGCTTCTCTGGCATGCCAAGGAACGCCGAAGTCATCTGATAAAGCAATTTGTTTTTTTAGTCCTTCTCTTAAAAGGTTGATCAAAAAATGGTTCTGACTACCACCACCACATATGATTAGGAGGTTAAATTTAGGCAGGAATTGCAACCCCGCTTTGATACCTATAAGGGTGTACTCATAGATGGTTCTAAGAAAATTCAGCTCATTAATGTTCGGGAATTTTTCCCGACAAATTCGAATAAAATTGTCACCAAACCGCTCAAGGCCGCAGGATTTAGGCGGCTTTAACGAAAAGTAATCATCTAAACTTAGCATAAAACTTAGAAGTTTTCGATCGACTGATCCTTTTTGACCTAAATGCCCATTTCTGTCAAAATTCTCCTCTGCGAGTCGAAAAAATTTTACAGTCTTGTCAATTAAGCAATTTCCTGGTCCTGTGTCGAAACCCAATATTATTTCTCTTTTTCGATCGATGTAAGTGTAATTTGCAATTCCACCTAGATTCAAAACACAAAAAGGCTCATTCACGGAAAAAATTCGTAAGTCACCCCAAGGGCTCAGCGGAGCTCCTTCGCCCCCACAAACTATATCGCGAATTCGAAAGTCCGACACAACAAAGCATTTGGCTTTTTCGGCAATGTATTCTGGCACTCCAAGTTGCAACGAGGATTTTAATCTCAACAATCCACTATGGTGAAATACTGTCTGGCCATGAAAACCGCATAGGTCAATACAGGTTTTCAAGTTTGTGATATGCGTTTTTAAGGCTTTCGCAAAATCTCTTCCGATTAGAAAATTTAATTCACTTATTTCTTGTGTTTTTAATTCGAGGCAATTTTGAAGTAAGACTTTTGTTTTTGTGGAAAAATCGAAATTTTTGTAGTCTATTAATGAAACGCTTTTTGCATCTATGTCGCACAAAGCTGAGGTGATAGAGTCCATAGAGGTTCCTGAAATAAGCCCCGCAACACGCAAAGATTTTTTGCCAATCAGCTCAAGAAGCGATCGAACAGTCATAAACCCCTATGTTATTAGAGCCAAAAATATTCAGGAAGACAATTTTATCGATTTTCAGAATTTTGATTACTCGGCTTATCGTAAACTTTTAGCTTTTTTAAGCCGATACCGTAGCTACGTTTTAGAACCTACTGCGGGTTCAGGAAGTTTTGCTATCAATTGTGCTCGAAATAAAAAGACAGTGGGATTTCTTTTAATCGAAAAAAGGTTTAAACGCGCAATCAGAGCTCTAGAAAAGTCAAAAATTTTGGGGTTAAGAAATATTTTTTGTTTGCGTGGCAAATTTGAGGATTTTGCCCCGTTTCTTCCTAAAGATTTTTTTCAGGTCGTTTATCTGGCCTTCCCTGATCCTTGGATGAAAGAGAAATGGAGCCAAAACAGGATCTATGAAGAAGTGAA
>JANWWW010000094.1 GCA_025055295.1 Deltaproteobacteria bacterium
CCTGAAGATGGATTCATCCTTTTCCCCTTCCCAGTCGGCCATGAAAAGGGCACAAAAGAGGAGGCTTGTTTTATTGGACGGAAAAAAATGTTAGTTTTTGAAAACAGTTTTGCTAAAAAGTCCAATAACAAAGTTTAAGATAACATGGAGTTAGGTCGTGCTGTAGTAACTGGCAAGCCTGAGGTTAGGCTACTTAATTCGGTTGCTTCACTCGTGGAGCTTTCGCAAATTCTTAACTTTATTCGTCAGCGCACCATTTACTTCAACAACTTGTCGGCGACTGTTGGGGATGAAGGGTTTGATGCTTTTGATGAGCATACTGAACGAGGTAGGTGGGAGCATTTTTACCTCCTGCCTCCTTCGTGCAGACTAAGCCCGGAAAAACATGGTCATCTGCTATCAAGAAATTGGACTGTGGCTAAAGGTTTGTTTTGCACAGACAGTATAAGATGGCAAATAAATGGTTACTTCGAGTTTCTCAAAAGAAATGATTTGGTGCCACCTAATTTTGTCATTTACTCCCCGAAAAGTTTGGGGCTAAAGAGCGACAGAGAGCTATTTGCTTTGTTATCCGCCACCGATTCAGATTTTATTCGAAGAACTGGGTTAACGCTCGACAGACTGAGCTTTTATTACACCCCTTTGCCATTAAGCCTCGCCCGTGAACTGACCGCTTTAAATGACAAAGTAGCTTTCCGCAAATGGTTAGGAGAACATTTGCCTCGACACTGTCCGACCACATATTTTGGGAGACATTTTCCAGAGCTTATAGAAGCTGTTGAAAAAATATTTTCCGACTTCGACGCGGTCGTAATTCAGCTTCAAAATTCAGCTGGAGGCATCGGGACCATAATTTTGGTTAAACAGGACGAGAACAATTATGCCGTCATCAAAGGAGATCGAAAATTCACGGTAGCTGGACTTGACGAAGCCATACACGAAGTACTAAGAGATAAGCCTTCGGAGACCTTGCTTATCATAAGTCCATTTTATGGCACGATTGGAAAAGATCTAGATTTGAATGTTGAGTCGGGATCGGTGGGATATCTATTTATTCCGGGGAGGGCCCCTAAGGTACTTAGAACCCACGCAAGAAAGCAAATTATCAACCCAAGGGATCTTTCATACATAGGTTTTGATTACCAGCCTGATGAAACCCAGGAATTGACCGAAGCCTTGGATCTATTAGGTTTAAGGCTTCTGGAATTTGCAAGACCTTCTCTTGAAAGGTTTAACCCCGACGAGTTTGCCAAAATTATTCCAGCTAACATTGACTTTTTCATAAAACCTTACACTTCGTACCAGAGTAACCCTGCTAGCTTGCTGGCTCCCTGTGAAGCGAATGTTAGAGACTCGGCTGTTCAAAGCGCGATCTATTTTGTCCTTTTCAGGCTTGGGGAAGTTAATCAACTTCATGAAGCCTTTTACAATCCATTCTTAAAAGGATCCGCGTATTCTTTCTGTCAGTGCGATCAGGTTAAGGTGCAGGTAAATCTATCGCGCAATGGACGTGTCGATTATGAAATGATTTGCGAACATTTGAGAGAAAGAATAGCAGAGGCTTATACGGTTCCAGTTGAGGACGTCAGACTATTTAATCGTCTAAATTTTGCGACTGCGGTACAAAATGGTGAAATGCCAATACTTTTTCTTCCAATGACCGCCTACAACCCCTATGGCTCAATAGCGGTTCTACTTTTTTATCCAAAATTGTTGGGCGCTGAAAAGTTTTTTGCAGCCTTCTGTTAACCAGCTGTATTTCCTACATAGCCGTTCGCAGAGTCAATAGCAAAAAACAAAAATTAATATTTCCCGCCTTCACATGAAATACCCAAAACTTTAGAGACAAAATAACACATTGCATCTAAAGAATTGGCTGAGTTACTTTTTCGGTGGTTTGACCACACTATTTGAAATCTACAGCAAAGCTTCCCTCAAAGTCTTCTGATACAAACAAATATTATTTTTGATATTGATAAAATGATAAGATGATCCACCCCGAACAGTTATCTCGACCACTATCAAATGATCGAGACTATAAAATACCGAGCTCTTACTTAAAACCTCTCCACTCAGCACTACAATTCAGTGATTTACACGTTAGGTCTGAAGCTAGCCGAGCTCAGCAAGTGATCTTCGATATTATAAGCTCCTTGGTTGATCGCCTCGAGAATTTGAATGAGTTTAACCTAAACGAAGCGGAGGAAAGAATTCTCGTTGTAGCACGAGAAATTTTCAAAAATACCCCTGTTGAGGTTGACATTGTAATCGACGCTTCACCTAATTCTTACTGCTACATTAACGGTGAAGTGATAAGGATTCTGGTTACAACGGGCTTTCTAAACTCTGTCCAATCAAGAGACGATCTTGCCCAAGTAATTTTTCACGAACTAGCCCATGCTGTTTATCGGTTACATTCTCAAACAAGTTTCAGAAGAGAGTCATCGAAAAAAGAAGAACTATTTTGCGATCAACTTAGCGCTTTATTGATGGTTCTTAGTGGATATGACCCTAGTTTATCGTCAATAATTCAGAGGCTTGAAACTAGCGAGCAAAATCCGTCAATTTTCGCTCTGCCCGACCCCCATCCGTTAGATTATGTGCGAGCCTACAATATTCAAAAAGTCATAGCTGATCTCTGGCTAGAACGTGACGCCCAACACGAAAAACTTAAATTTGAGTTTGATCATGCAAGAATGGTAGAGTCAAGTAATTTTGCTCTTGCGTTTATTGAGTTAATCAAACCAAGCGTTCAAGGTGTAGCTTTAGAGTTAGAAAAAGCAAACGATCTTAACCAGATATTAGGATATCTAGACTTCGAGGCGAAAGTTGAATTTTGTTACGAACTGGCCACCAGCCCACTTGATCCTGAATTCACGTTTAAAGTATACGACCTAGAAAATACCTACCGGAGATTTCGCCAAAGATTTGAAGGCGAGTTGTATACTAAATTTTGTCAAAAGCGATGCAGGCTTGGTTGCGAATCAAACCTGTACTCGGAGGAAGCAAACCTTTTATTTGATCGATTCTGTAGATTTATTTTTTTGTCTTGTGTGCAAACAAGTCTCTGTAAGCTGAATTTAAAGAGCAATTTCCAGACAACAACAGAAATTTTTCAGATGGCAGATTATTATCATTTACCATCACATTTTGGAGTTTTCCCTTTAGGAGAAGAACAGTTAGCTCTCTATTTAAGTCACATTTCTTACGAAGAATGTCGTAGGGTTTTGCGTAAAGAGGGATACTCCCGTGAAGTTATTTCTAAACTTTGGCAGATTGTAAGTCACTACGGCGTGTTGCCGACCAAACATCCTCAGAACCCTTCGTTGAGCCTCGACAGACCATTACGTTTATTTACTCCCTCAGCAACTCGTGATGATCTGTGCAGCCTCATATCCGATTTAACCGTTGCGAGGGACGTATTGTCGTTGGAACTGTTAAGTAGACTACATGATAATTTTATCGGAGCAATCAAAGAACTCGACTTTGAAACAAGATTAATTCTTGCCCGTTTGTTCGGATCGAGCAAAAGTAAATTTTTCAGAGCTGCATTTTCGCGCCTTCCTGTTGAAAAATTTGAGGAAATTTTTCACAAACTAGATTTGCCTCATCCTGATGAGACTGTTACGATCGTTTACGACCTTTTGGTTTCTTCTTCTCTTTTATTCGAGCCGAGTGCAAGACGAGCACTCGAAAAAATTTCTGAAAGGCAGTTGATTAAAATTATTGAGGCGTTTGTTACCTCTGATCTAAAACAAGTTGACTTCGGCTTGGGAGATACTGATGAGATATTATTCAAGTTTTTGGTACATATAAGTTGCGTCACTCATGACAAAGACCTGAGAGCGAAGTTATCTTTTCTTAGAAAATACCACGAACTCGGAGATCTCTTAGAAACTAGTAAAGATGACCAAAAAGTGGCTGCTTTACCTAATGAGGATGAACCGATTACTTTTAAAATGTTTTTAGACGAATACTCACTATGGGAGCATTTACAGTGCACGGGGCTTTATAAGATACTCGGTCGTACTTATCTTGAACTAGAAACAAATTCTCGAAATGACTTTTTGGTCATTTCACCAGACCTAAAGCGGGTCTTGAGACGCAGGGTGGATTTGAATTCGATTGACGGGCTTTTGAGGCCTTTTGGAGTAGGTCAACCTTTAACTATGGACGTATTTTTA
>JANWWW010000095.1 GCA_025055295.1 Deltaproteobacteria bacterium
ATAAAAAAGTAAAGTAAAATCACCAAGTTAGGTGTGAATGGAAATCTGCAAAAGTATGTAAAAAACCTGACATTTGAATATTAAGTTGATTAGGAAATTGTGTAGTTTCAAAACAAAAACAGCGTCATTGCATGATGCCTAAAAGAATTTCAAAAGAAAAATTAAATTCAGCTTTTCCCTCTAGAAACTCAGTAAACAAAAAATTGTCCAGAACTTTTTAACTTACAAGACCACGTAAACGAGGATAATTCAGCCTGCCTCGTCTCCCAAATGGCTATGGAGACACTGCTTTTAAAACTTTTGCGCGGCCCAAATGGCTATGGAAACAGCGCGGATGAGCAAATTGCAAAGCCCAAATGGCTATGGAAACAGCGCCTTGAGCAGTTAAAAATTATATCAAAATTCAGAAAAATCTCAAGTTTAATTGCCACATTACCGGTGAACGATATGAAAAACTGATGACCCTAAAAACCTGACATTTGATAGCAAAGTTGATGCGGAAATTAAATAGTTTTCGCACAACTTTTAGCTCATTGCATGCTATCAACGCCAAATAGGATAGGGGACTATTTGCTGTTATAATTCATAAAGTGACTGAAAAAAAATACAAACTAAGATGGTTAAAAACAGAAGGGAGCGGAGGCAAATGGCTTAGCAGTTTACGGGAAATTATCCCTTATCTTGCTCCCGAAGATCTACAACGCGCCGCAAGACAAAACTCAGTCACAAAGTCATTCACCTATAAGCTAGGATTTCCGAATAAAGAAAAAGAAAAAGAAGAGCATGTAGCAATTCTTTTCCGTAAGGTAACGAATGCTCTCGCGGATTTAGACCTTTTGATTTGGGGACCCAGCAAAATATGCCACCTGCCGCGTTTAGAAAAATTAAACGTTCCACTAGTTTCCTTGTTTGACCTTGTTCTGCTACTCAAATCATTAGGAGCACGATTTGTAGATGCACGCAGAAAGGTACCCACTAGCTCGGTAAAACTTGAAATTCCCAATTTAGATGGTTACTTTATTGCGACCGAACCAAACAAAACAAAAATTACGAGGTCAGGATTTGTCAAAGTTATCACTGATTTTATTGAAAAAGATGCCAGATACGAAAAAAATTTTAAATTCCAAGAACTCATAAATAACTTAGGTATTGAAGAGAACACATTGAACAACAAAGACAAAGCAACCAAACTGCAAATAATCCTACAAGCCGCCCAAAAGACTTCTATATTTAACTACGACAAGTTTTTAAAAGAAAACGAATGCTTTATTCAATCCTTGAAAAGACCGCGTTCTAAAAGTCACAGTGAACAACAATTGTTTGAGACAGTGTATTTTGCAGACGAAAAATTTCTTGAAGAAATACCCGAAATTAATTTCAACGAACTGTTTGCCTTTGCAAAATTAAGAAAAAGTGTTTGGCAAGCAATCATTAATCAAGCAGGAAAAGAATTGGAAACTAAAGAACAGCTACCAACACAGGACTCTACACGGCAAAAAACTCAAAAAACTTTAAAAGTGCTGGACATAAATGAATGGGCTGGAAACTCAAAAGGCAACGCTTTCTCGAACTTTTTAACTGTGGCTAGAGATTACGCACGGGATATAAACAAGCGAAAATTATCAAGCGAAATAATCCCTTGCTTCGAGCGGTTGGATCAAAACTCAAAAAAAATTTTGGATCAATGTTTGCAAAACTTTCAAAAGACCATGGAAGTTTTACAGATAGAGTCCCCAGCGGAATTACGAGTGCTGTTTACAGGAAATTTAAAAAGCTGGCTAAATAAATCTCAAAAACTGGCTGTAGAAACCCTAGATCAATATAACAAAATTTGCGCAAGGCTTAAAAACACAGATTTAGAGCTACGACAAAACCTTAAAGAACTAGTTGATGAGTTGAAGCAACCTAAAACTTTGTTAGAAAAAAACACTCTTTTGTTAACCCTTAAAGGGCAGATTAATAGATATCTTAACGAGGAAAAATCAGAAGAACAGCGACAAATTTTGAAAGAACAGCGACAAATTTTGAAAGAAATTAGAGACGAACTTGAAGATCTATCGGCGATTCCTCAATTGCCAAAGTCACAAAGCTACTACAACTTAATAAAGATGCAGTTAAGCATTAATCCAGTAATCGATTTCTTAAATGTAATTAAAAACGATCCCGAAAGACTTTGGAAAGAGAGCAACCACAAGCTAGCGGTGTCCATTGTGCGTTTTTTTGAAACATTTGCTAAAAAGCTTGTGGAAAATAAACACTTTTTCAGCTTGGTAAATAACAATTTTGCTGAGTCCGAGAACTCAGGGATAAAAGATGCTTCAAGGACATGGAATTTTAAAATTTTAGAAAATACAGACGAATTTAGAGATAAAATTAAAAGCTTACTTGCTCAGTTTAGTCCATTTATCCTGGTGGAAGAGGGCAAAAAGGACGAAAAAAACGAGGAAAAGAGCGACCAATCTCGCAAGCGATTAATTATTAGGGTAGGAGAGTTAAATTTTAATAAGATTCTCGACGGATTTTTTAATTCTGAGTTCGGGATATCCTGTAGTAGCCCAAATATTAAAGGTAGAATAAAGCCAAACTCCATCAGCGTCAACGAGGATAGGGATTTTGCAGTTATCTTAAAGAGTATTACAAAGTGGGTGTGCTCATCAATAATTGCCTTGTTTGAAGATATTACAAAAATTCAGTTTGATATCAATGATGTTGATCCAACAACTGACAAAAATTTTCCAAAAAATTTAAAAATGGCAGTCTATCGGTGGCAGATTGCCAGAATATTCTGGGATCTCTTTAAGAGTATTTGGAACACTCTTAGTCCAAACGAAGATCAAGTTCTAATTGACAAATACGAAAGATACCGTGTTTTAAAAATCGAGAATGAAAAATTTTTAGACTTTTGCCAAAGTTGCTTAGAACTTGCAAAACCTAGGAGGGTTTTAGAACAAGTGTCCTATCAGCCAGCCCAGAAAATATCTTTACTCTCATCAGATGCCTGCGATGACTCCACAGAGCAAGATGATCACGGTGACACCAAAGAGCAAGATGATGGCAATCAACACACAGACCCAAATGTCAAAAAGGTCGACCTGGCAATTCCAGGACTTGGCTCTTTTGTTAATCAGAATAAAAATAACGCCACAAAAGAAAAAGTTCTCAAAATTAAGGCGTGTTTGAAGCGCTCTAATAAGTACGATGGCTATATGGAACAAGTGTGTTCGGGTGCAGCGGATGAGCAAGGACCAAAGTTAATAGCGAGGGTTTGGTCATTAGTACATCCGACAACTGAGAACGGTACTTACAAAACGAAAGTAACGCTTTTGAAGAGCCCAAACCCTCAAAAAGCTAAAAAGAAGGATAATGTTTGTTCAAGCAATTTGTATCTGAGTGTACCTAAAACTATACGCCTAACCCCCAAGGAGCTAAAAAAATCGATGGACATCCAAGGTACTGGCAACCAACCGAAAACAGGATTATTTATCGGAATTGATATCGGTTTTAAGTGTGTGGCTGTTGTAGCTTTCCTTGCTAATTACATACAGCTAAAATGTGAAAATGGAATTTACACGCTTGCAGGGGATCCCAAGTTAACATTTATTGACTGTGCAATTTTGGCCAATCCCCATCATCTATGTCTAGCTGATAAGGCCAAAGAGCTTAGAACAAAAATTAAATATGGCGTAAGTAATTTTGGCGACAAAATGAAACGAATACGAGAGTCTGCGGTCAGAGATTATGTCTGTAAAATAGTAACATTCACTCACTCAGCAATTGAGCAGGCAGGGCGTCAGTTTAATGGGAATCAGTTTAATGGGAATCTTCATATCTTTTTCGAAGACAGCATCGATGGTTTAGAAACAGGAAACAAAGAAATTATGACAATCTATAAATCCTTAAAACGAATTTTTTACCCAAAGTTAAAAACGCATTGGGATA
>JANWWW010000096.1:0-1871 GCA_025055295.1 Deltaproteobacteria bacterium
ACAAACATGGCACCAATCTTCAGTTCCTAAAAGTGGGCAGGGGTAATCTCCTGGGCAAGGGAAAATTGTAGTAAGGCCATCGTCAACCAAAACGCTTTTTAACCTAAGAAGCGATTGAGTTTTGACATAATCACCCGGCTCAACTAGTATCAATCTGCCCTCTGGAGAAAGTTTTTTTGCTAAATTTCGAACTATGCTTTTACGCAAATTGGCCGAGATTTCAGATATCACATTTGAAACTATGATAGCATCAAAAGGGCCATTAACATTTCGACGAGTGAATTGAGAAGGAAAAGACACGAACCTACGCAGTTGCAAGGCTTGGAAAATTTGGGATCGTGATCGATCCGCTCCGAAAAACGTGCCTCGGAACCCCAACAAATCAAGGGGGACTAAACTAGCGCCTGTTCCGCAGCCGAAATCGAGCAAAGTTTTTAAACTGGAGATTTCCGGAATAAAGAACTTAAAGATCCCGTAAAGTTTCAACGAGCTAATTAACCCAAAGTAAACAGCGTAGGCCCGCGATTTTTTTTCATCGTAAAATACTTTCGTTGGTCGGGTTATAAAGTCTCGGTGCAGTTTTAAAAGGATACCGGGGATGCCTGTTTTGCGAATAGGTGGCATCGAGGCCTTGCCAAAAAAAGCCTTAAGGTAAATTTGCTCAATACAAGTTGCCTCTTCTCTCGTTATCTTAAAAAATCTCACTGCCTTAGCGCATCGGTGATTTCACCGAGCGTGCATTCGTTTTCAACAGCATTAATTATGTATTCCATCAGGTTATGCCCCGACCTTTTGGCATTGCTTAATTGTTCCCTCGCAACGTTTACTTTCTGAATGTTTCTCGTCCTTTTAAAATTAACTAATCTCGAGATGATATCTTTTGTTTCTTGATCATCCACATAAAAAAAATCAGATGGTCGGGAGAACTCCTCGAACATGTTGACTCCAACAATTATCTGGTCTTTCTCCTCTATGCGTTTTTGAATTTTATAGGCAGAGTCTTCGATGAGTTTTTTTATATAGCCATTTTTGATGCACCTTAATGTTCCTAAATTATCGATCTCTGACATAAGAGATCTGACCTTTTTTTTAATTTCGTTGGTCAAGTATTCAATATAAAAAGAGCCTCCAAGCGGATCAGTTACACTTGGTATACCTGTTTCGTAACGAATTATTTGCTGGGTTCTGAGAGCGACTAATGCGCTTTCTTCGGTCGGAAGTCCTAAAGCTTCGTCAAAACTTGAACAATGAAGGCTTTGTGTCCCGCCTAAGACAGCCGCAAGACACTGAATGCAGGCACGAATGATGTTATTGTAATAGCCTTGCGCAGTCAGGGCGCTTCCGCCTGTTTGAGTATGAAACTTAAGCTTTTGGCATCGCTCATCGTTACAACCATACTCGTCTTTAACGATGTGAGCGTAGATCTCTCTTGCTGCTCTAAACTTCGCTATTTCTTCGAAAAAGTCCATCATACAGTCAAAAAAAAAGCTCGTTCTTTTAAGAATGCTCTCTATTGAAAGGCCTCTTTCGACAAGAGCGTTAAAATAAACTCGGGCGTTTAAAAAAGTGAAAGCCAGCTCTTGCACCGCGGTAGCTCCTGCTTCCCTGATATGGTAACCGCTAATACTAGCCCAATTGAAATTAGGCAAATTTTTGATGCAAAACTCTGAAAGATCAGTGGAATACCGAAGGCTAAAGTCCAGATCATAGATTTGCGTTCCCCGAGCAATAAACTCTTTTAGGATATCGTTTTGTACTGTTCCCCTTAATTCTTCGAGTTCGTGCCCTCTTTTTTTCGCCAAAACTATGAGAAAAGCGACCAAAATTGGCGCGGTAGCGTTAATGGTCATTGAGACTGAAATCTTATCAAG
>JANWWW010000096.1:1971-3938 GCA_025055295.1 Deltaproteobacteria bacterium
TTCGCCAAAACTATGAGAAAAGCGACCAAAATTGGCGCGGTAGCGTTAATGGTCATTGAGACTGAAATCTTATCAAGTGGTATTCCCATAAACAGTCGCTCAAATTCCTCAAAAGTGGCAACCGATACCCCAACTTTTCCAACTTCTCCCTCACATTTCGGATTATCAGGATCAAGACCCATTTGTGTTGGTAGGTCAAAAGCAACACTAATCCCTTCTTGCCCTTGTTGAATCAGTTCTAGGTACCTTTTGTTTGTCGCCTCAGAGGAACCGAATCCTGAGTATTGCCGTATTGTCCACGGTTTCACTTGGTACATATCCTGGAAAATTCCGCGCGTAAAGGGAAAAACCCCTGGATCATTCGGGAATTCACTAACATCAGCTTTGTTATAGAAGGTCTTGAGCTTTATTTCACTTTGGTTGACACGAGTCACCGGTTACAAGTATTTTAATTCTTGTCGTTGTCAAATTGCCAATTAATTTACGAAATATTTAATAAACCGACGTTTACTGCATAAATTGAGCATTAATATGGGTGTGTTTTTCACCCAAAAAAGAAATCGTTGGCAAAACGCTTGTGACAAAGCGCTTTCTTGTAAAGCTTACCGAATATAAAGTTAATTAATAATTTTATTGCTTTCTGCGCGAAAAAAAACAATGTTTTTAGGTAAGGTTTTTAATTCTTTTGCTATCTAGTACTAATACTTTGCTATTTCTCATGCGTTGTGGGTTAAGACTGAACTGTTTTTTCTTGAGTCCCTGAAATGCCCGCAAACGAATTAGGCTAACGGCCTAAAACTTTTTTATTGGTCTTGTGAAATGCCAATAGACTAGGGATTAAAATCGTTCTTTTTTTACGTGACAGCCACAGAGTTTGACCCTCGTTTTAATGTTCTTAACAGGCAATTGTGTTAAGATTTTAATCTAATGGTGCGAACAAGATTTGCTCCCAGCCCAACAGGGTCTTTGCATATTGGAGGTGTTCGAACCGCGCTTTATTCATGGGCATTGGCTAAAAAGCACGGTGGAAAATTTTTGTTAAGGATAGAAGACACTGATCAAGAGCGAAAAATACCTGGAACAATTCATTTCATAATAACGGAACTCCAATGGCTGGGTTTAAACTTTGATGAGGGGCCTACAACTGATGAGCTAAAAGCCGTTGGAGAACCAACTGAGGGTTTAAACCTAGCGTCTATAACAAGTTCATACGGTCCCTTTATTCAAAGCCTAAGAAAAGAAATTTACTCGACGTATGCAGAAGAACTTATCGAAAATGGGTATGCTTATAGATGCGATTGCACTCCTGATATGCTGGAGCGGGAAAGAAGAGAGCAGACCCTTCGCAGGGAGAAACCGGGGTATAGTGGCAGGTGCAGGTACCGAAATGTCCCTAAAGACTCGCCTCATGCGGTAAGGTTAAAGCTTCCGGAAAATTTCACTGTCACAGCAGATGATGCAATTAGAGGCAAAATTCGTTTTGAAAATCCGCCCTTAAGAGACCCAGTGTTGCTGAAGAGTGACGGTTTTCCTACCTACCATTTAGCTGTAGTTGTAGATGATCATTTGATGCAAATCAGTCATGTTTTAAGGGGAGAGGAGTGGATCGCAACCTTTCCAATTCATTGGTATTTGTATGATCTTTTTGGATGGTCCAAGCCTGTATTTGCTCATTTGCCAGTGATATTGGGGGAGGACGGAAAAAAGTTGTCAAAAAGACACGGCGCAGTTACAACGGCGGAGTTGAGGGATGCAGGATTCTTACCCCAAGCGATCCTTAACTCACTATGCTTGGTAGGATGGAGTCATCCTGAAGGCAAAGAGTTATTTGAAATTAGCGAGTTCGTGGAACACTTTAGTTTGGAAAGAGTCCATGCTTCGTCTGGCATCTTGTCTTTTCCTAAAATGCTTAAATTTAACCATGAACACATAAAGGCTTTAGAACCGCCTGAGTTTTTAGGCTATTT
>JANWWW010000097.1 GCA_025055295.1 Deltaproteobacteria bacterium
ATCAACCAATAACCCATCAGAAAGAACTTTAATTTTTTAGTACATCGTTTTAAAACCAAATTTCCCGACTAACCGTTTATCATGTTATTTAAATCCCAATTCTTTTACAGAGCGACTACTTGCCTCTAACCCTCACTGTTAATTCTTCATTTATTTAGGTTAAAGCACGAACTACGTTACTTGACAAACTGGCCTTTGCCTTGACGGCTAATATCCATCTACATAGTTGCCTCCCAAGCGAGTCTATTATGTGGCCCTCTAATTACACTGCACCTTAAAAAACTTCCTGACTTCCAGTACTACAAATAAGCCTTACTAACTTTAAATATCTTTCATCCCTAGCCTGAGTCTCCCCCTCTCATCTACTTCGAGCACCTTCACTTTGACAGTGTCGCCTTCTTTAAACACTCTCGAAAAGCTTCCTGCTATGTTTGAAGGGAGCTGGGAGATATGTACAAGACCTTGATTAGGTGAATTAACTAGTGAAACTATAAGACCAAAAGGAGTTATTTTTGTAACAACTCCTTCCATAATTGAGCCAATTTCAATTTCACCAACTAGCCCCTCTATAAAACTTACCGCTTGATCAAGTTTTGAATTCTGAGTTCCATAGACAGTAATTTCCCCGTCCTGTTCAACGTCAATTTTTACCTGAAATGTATCGATGATCGACTTTATCGTTTTTCCACCCGGCCCAATGAGGTCTTTAATTTTCTCGGGCTTGATTTTTAACAATCGAAACTGTGGGGCATATTCGCTAATTTTTTCACGAGGCGCTTTAATAGTTTCTTCCATTTTGTCTAGGATTATATTTCGCGCCCTTTTTGCCTTTTCCAAGGCTTGCTGCAAAACATCCGCATCAAGACCTTGGGATAGCTTGATATCCATTTGCAAAGCGGTGATCCCATCCCTCGTTCCGCATACTTTGAAATCCATGTCCCCTAAATGATCCTCATCACCCAGAATATCTGTCAAAATCGAGTATTCCTTGCCTTCCATGATAAGCCCCATAGCGATCCCCGCAACGTGTTTGTTTATCGGAACCCCAGCGTCCATCAAAGACAAACTGCCACCACACACGGTCGCCATTGAACTTGAGCCATTGCTCTCAATAATTTCGGATACAACTCTAATTACATAGGGAAAATCGTCCGTAGTGGGCAAAACAGCCTTTAGCGCCCGCTCTGCCAAAAAACCATGTCCAATTTCTCGCCTGCTCGGCGCTCGAAACGGCCTCACTTCGCCTACCGCAAAACCGGGGAAATTGTAATGCAGCATAAAAGTCTTAACTTCATCACCAAAAGCATAATCAAGTTTTTGGGCTTCTGCAAAAGTGCCAAGAGTTGTTACTACAATTGCCTGAGTTTCGCCCCTTCGAAACATTGCAGAACCGTGAGTTCTTGGAAGGAGACCTATCTGAAACTCTAGTGGTCTTATGTCATCCAAACTCCTTCCATCAATTCTTTTTTTTTGGTGTAAAATAGTGTCTCGTGCCAACTTTTTCAAAAATTCGTGATAAAGAACCTCAACATCGTTTATAGTAAACTCCTCAGCCAATGATGTCTGAAGGAAGTAATTAACTAACTTCTCCTGAGCTACTTTTATTTTGTTCTTCCGCTCCAGCTTTTCCGATGTCTGTAATGCTTCGGTTATGTCGTCCAATATGTAACTGTAGGCATCATTGACAAATGTTTCCGGGAAAGATTTTTTCTCAAGATAAATTTTATCTTTTGCGGAGACATAATTTTTTTGAATTTCGCACATCTTTATGATCTCTTTTTGGGCCTTTTGAAGAGCCATAATCACGACTTCCTCAGGTTCTTCTAAAGCTTCTCCCTCAACCATACACAAAGAATTTTGGGTTCCGGAAACTATAAAGTTTAATGTCGCTTTCCTTTGATCAGTTAGTGGAGGATTAACAACAAGATTACCGTTAATCTTGCAAATTCTGACACATCCAACAGGCCCTTCAAAAGGTATATCGCTTTGAACAAGAGCAAGGGAAGAGGCATTTACGGCCAAAACATCAGGATCGCTAGCCTCGTCTATTGACAAAACCGTTACCGTGATTTGAGTGTCATAATCGTACTCTTTTGGAAAGATAGGCCTTAGAGAGCGATCAATTATTCGTGACACCAATGTTTCACGCTCTGTTAATCTTCCTTCTCTACGGAAAAAACCGCCGGGGATTTTCCCTGCAGCATAAGATTTTTCAAGATAGTCGACGGTCAATGGGAGAAAGCCAAGCGATCTCGATACGTCGCTTCGCACAGCCGTTGCCAAAACAACGGTGCCACCCTTTTGAAGAAAACATGAACCACTGGCCTGCCTACAGTATCCTCTTACGTCAATCTTAAGTTCATCGCTCGTCATACTTTCTAACCTCTGATGCCTAGTGTGCTTAGCATTTCTTGGTGTTTTTCAGGTCTTGTTCTCTGAAGGTAGCGCAAAAGACGCCTGCGCTGTCCAACAAGCATGAGAAGACCGCGCCTTGATGAAAAATCTTTTTTATGCTTTTTTAAGTGCTCGCTTAAATAAGCAATCCTTGATGTAAGAAGAGCTATCCTAGTCTCGACCGATCCTGGCGATCCAAAAGACTGGATTAAATTTTGTTTCCCGAATAGATACTCAGTTTTGCTTTGAGGTAAAGAAATTTTACTTTTTTTTGCCTTTTTTGACGACATACCCATGATATTATCAAAAATATTTTGCTTTTTCTAATGTTTCGCTATCTTAATGATGAGGGCTAAAATGGAATTTAAACGAGGCTTCCTACCAAATGAGGATCCTCCATCCAAACTACCCGAGGACTATTCCGACTTGGAAAGGTTTTCAAGCCAGCTCAATAAACTCATCATAAACAACAGGCTCCGTGAGGAAGTTACCAATTTTAGTTTCCCGGATTTTGAAAAAGAAAACGATCGAATGATTTTAGAGCGTATTCTGACAATAATGACCTTTTTAACTCACGCATATGTTTGGCAAAACGAGCCTTCACCTGTTTTACCGAAACAAATTGCCAAGCCTTTAGTGCAAGTGGCTAACAAACTTTGTCGGAAACCCGTGCTCACGTACGCGAGTTACGCGTTATTTAATTGGGAAAGATTGGACAAAAACGCGGACATCAGTTTGAATAATGTCCGCATTCTTCAAAATTTTTTAGGCGGGCAAGACGAAGACTGGTTCATCATGATCCATGTCGTCATTGAATATCAAGCGGGCCCGGCTATTTCCGCTCTTGAAGCATGGCTTAATAACAACGCTCAAGCTACATATTTACAAGATATTTTGAGGACAGTTTATTCTTGCCTTTGCTCAATGAACGCAACTTTAAAACGCATGCCTGAAAAGTGTGATCCCTACATTTACTATCGAAGGGTTAGGCCTTATTTGTTTGGGTGGAAAAACAACCCAAGTTTGAAGGATGGTCTAATTTACGAAGGAGTTTGGAACGAACCACAGTTTTTCAGGGGGGAAACTGGGGCGCAAAGCACGATTATACCTTGCCTTGATGCATTCTTTGGAATTGAACACGAGGATGATCCTCTAAAAACCTATTTGCTTGAGATGAGAGATTACATGCCGGTTGAACATAAAAATTTTTTGGAAAAACTGGAGAAAAAAGGGTCCATAAGGGGGCTTGTAATATCATCAAATGATAAAAATATCCAAGAATTGTATAATGCGTGTATAAAGGAAATAGAAGAATTTCGTACCACTCACCTAAATTTTGCAAGCGAATACATCTTTAATCAAAATCAAACCTACTCTAATCCAACTAAAATAGGAACAGGGGGAACACCGTTTATGGATTATTTAAAAAAACATAGAGATGAAACTCTCAAAGCACTAATCACTTAGATCCTCATTGGATCATCTTAAGGTT
>JANWWW010000098.1 GCA_025055295.1 Deltaproteobacteria bacterium
TGGGAATTTGGAGTCAAATAGTGGTTCTAAAGGTACCCTAAAATTAAGATTTCTGGGTATTTCCAAAATCAACAAGAAGTTAGCCTGCCATCCAAAAATTCCGGTTATTCCTTGTGTCTAAAGAGTGACTAAAACACGCGTAGAAGGAGAAAAATTTTTTACCAAAGCTTCAAAGACAAAAAATTTTAAAAGGTCGATTTACCGGTAAAGTAGCATTCTGTTCTAGGCTTTTTTTGTAAGGTCAGAAATTTTTGTCAAACCTGGCTTTATTAGTTAAAACTTCATCGCCATTCCACTATGTTCCTAAACTCTCGGAACGCTTAAGATGCATTTCGATTCATCAACAGATTTAATTGTAGTAACTGTATTTTTTTGGGTAACTATACTGAATTCCGTTAGCTTTCTTAACGAACTGTCGTAGCTGTTTGAGTTAGTTTGCTAGACGGGTGCTGTGTTGTGTAACAATTAAACTCATGTTAGACTGTTTTCCAAGTTAATTATGACCGAACTTGATCGACGTAACCGTCAAAACCAGGATGAGATTTTCTTTATGATCGAAAAAATTTTTCGTGATTTTGACTATGAGCGATTAAGATTCCTTAAAGATCGCATCGATCAAGCAAATCCAAAGCTTCGTCAGTGCTTAGCTGAGCTTTCAAGAAAAATCCCTCAGACTATTGACTGTGTGATAAGAGCTGGAATGGAAGACACTGCTTTTTGGCTCTATGAAAACGGACATGCTTCGTTTACAGAGCAATCCTTGATGTTTGCGGTGATTGGAAATTGTGCAAGGCTTGTTAAGTATCTTTGCAGTCTTGATCAAGTTTTTGAGCTTGAAACGGTCGCAAGAGGAACGATTTTGCATGTTGCTATCGAAAATCGAAACACGAATATTTTGACAACTTTGTTAAAAAGGTACCGAAGAATAATTGACCAACCTAATCCATACGGTCTAACTCCTTTAGCATTGGCATGTGAACTTAAAGACGAACAGAGTATTAGCCTTCTTTTAAGTCATGGAGCAAGCTTGTCCAATTCACTTAATCAACGGTCTCTTTTAATGTATGCTGCGTGCTCAGATAATACAGAGTTAACTCAAAGAGTTATTAATGAAATCAAAGCGTCGTGTGAAGGTCGATTTCAGCAAAATGAACTTGAGGGATCAAGGCGCAATATTGACGAGAACGCTTTACTTAGATTGTTCACTGATGCCTCACCGATGACTAAGCCAGCTGGTTTGCTTGATGAATTTGGGGGCTTGTATTTAGACGCAGCCCTTAGAGCAAATGCGAAGGAAGTGGTTAAATTGTTTATTGTAGAGGGCTTTGATCTCGATGTTCCGTTTTCCATTGATAACCCGTACAGAGAGCGAGATCGGGAATTTAGGTCGAAGTTAGCAGAAATTATACTTGAAATGAGTTGGTCAGATTTTCGCCCGGATACTTTAATATGGTTGTTAGGTAAAGCATTAAGAGTGGGAAGCGGTATAGTCGCATCAGCCCTATTAACAAAATTTATTGAATTTTGTGAAAATGTTGTCCCACAAGGCCAAGGGTTATCAAGATTGTTCAAAACCATTTGTGTTGAGGCTTCCTTCATGCAAAGGACTAACGCGCAAGTGTTAGCCATTTTCTCCAAGATCTTCAGAGCTGAGCGAGATGTCACCTGGTTGAATGAAATTTTAATAAATGCGTTGCAGGGCAACAATTTTGCTTTGATTGTCGCGCTTTTTGAGGATGAAGAGTGTAAGACTAGTATAAAACCAGAAATTTTTGCAGAAATTCTAGTCAAGGCTCTCTCTTTAGAAGAGTTTGCGACAGTTGAAAGGATAATAGCTGGATTTCCACTATCCCAAAGGCTCATTGCTCTGGGCATGCTTGGAAGCCATGTGCCAAAATTTGTTGACGAAGAATTAGATGACATGGTTGGGCAAACCGGTTGCAGACCCCATATGCCTTCTTTATCGAAACCGTTAGTTCTGGGTTTAAGATGGTTTAGGTCTGTGAAAGAAATCGAGGACACTATTGTTTGGTTGCTTAATTTTACAACCCACGCAAATAACGAGTATTTTAAGCAGAGACTAGCTAACGTTAGAAGTCAAGCTCTCAATAACAAAAACAGGGCTAATTTGCTTTTAAGCACAAACAGCCGCGGATTGCAGTTAATCAACTGCTTCGCTGTCAGGTCTATTATGACAGTAAATTATCTATTGAAAAATGCCGATTTACTGCATCTCAAGGCGAACCAGTTTTTGGATTGTGTAGCAGCAGTGCTTTTGAATTCAATTGAAGAATTTTTGAACGGCAGAGCTAAACCCCATCAAATATTTCGTTTTAAAGGCACGGAAATGGAATACAAGTTGAGCACGTTGAGGGACACCGGAGCTAAGATACACCGGAATTTCATGTTTCCTTTGGCGGTTTGGCATGCAATGGAAAAACACGACTTAACACTAGAAGAACTTAGAGCCCTTAATTTAGCGGACGTAAACGAAATGGTATCAATCACACAACCGTATTCCTATTTTTTTATTTCAACCCTTGGGGATTATTTATATCTTTTACGGTTCAACCATGCATCGCATAGACACGCAGAGCCAATTGAACTTAGGCCATTAACTTATACCTCGTGGCCTCCTCTGGCTGAGCCTGTTACTATTGGACACTATAAGATTGTGTGTTTAACTAACAGCTTGGAATTAATAGAGGAAGGAAAAGCTCTAAAACATTGCGTGGGCTCAGGTCACTATGCTGATCTATGCTTGAAAGGTTCAAGTTGTATCTTTTCCATACGCACGCTAGATGACATGCCGGTTGCAACAGCCCAGGTAAACCTCATAAGAAACCGCCTCAGAGAGGGCGGAGAAATATGGTGGTTGGATCAAATTAGGGGCTACAGGGATGATAAGCCTGATGAGAGCATACTTAAAGTTTGGAAGGAATTTGAAAGACAGGTTTTTCAAGGGAGTATTAAAATCCTTGATACTCGTTCTGCCGAAGAGGTGGCAAGCAGTATTCGTGAAAAATTCGCTCGCGGGGTGTCACCATTAGAGAGGTTCATAGGAATACCACTTAATGACAAGCTAGACGCTTTAATCAACGAGTACCGCAGAGTTGGTCCCAGAGACGATAACAATGTTGTTCACAGTTTTGTGCCAACTGAAGATGACCCTAATTACGATCTATTTATTACAACGATCGATAAAATGGCACTAGAGATAGTAAAATTAGCGCGGTCTGCTAAGGCTCGTCGTGTTAAGCACACACATCAAACTTGACCAAAGATAACAAAGGATAACACATGTAACCTTCCAACAATTTGAGAAACTCTCCTGAAACGCAGGCATGGTATTAAAAATTTCAGCTACGGTAACTCAGGCAGCTTTGTAGTTAAATGAGAAAGCTGGATTGGGAGCTTAAGCATAGTTTTTAAGATAGGAAATGCTAGCGGTTAAAATTGAAAATAAGCGTATAAAGTGTGATTTGACAAAATATGAAATGGTAAATATCCGTTTTAGGGCTTTAGTGACTTTGATAAATCCTAGTGAAATAGACTGGTAACAAAAGGTGGAGGTCTATGACCCTCCTGTCAACGTTTCGAAAACTTAACTTTAATCTTTGTTCGACTAATTAAGTCAAAGTCACTGAACTATGCCATTTTAACTGCTTGCCTTACCTAAGGCAAAAAATGATTTCTCCGTCACAACCTAATTTTATATGCTAATTGCTGATAAGTTTTTTAAATTCTTCTTCGTTGATTAGGGGGACATTCAACTCTTTGGCTTTTTGAAGTTTCGAGCCGGGGTCTTTGCCAACTACGACATAATCTGTTTTTTTGCTCA
>JANWWW010000099.1 GCA_025055295.1 Deltaproteobacteria bacterium
AATCTAAATTATGATCAGTATTTGCTTTTGTTGAAGATTATCACCTTGTGAATTTTAGTTCATAGTATCGATACACAATCCCAGTGTGGTATTAAGATGTTATAAACGTCCTGACCCTTTGATTTACGAACTCATTTAAACCTGTTTTTGGGCCTTGGCTTCGGTAAGATATATGGAGGGTGACTTAATTCTTCTGTCGCCTGAAGCTCTATATTTCTGATAAGAACTGCGGGAGAAATAGTTGTAACCGGTATAGTGCCTGATTCGGCAACACAAAAACTATTATCAACTTCAAACTCATCGCCTAACGCAATTATCTGACTGAGAGCTTGCAGGGGGGTTCCAACAAAGGATAGGCCACGCACAACTTCTTCGTGTCCCTCTGGAGTGACAAGCCTACATAAAGATATTTTTCCAGCAAAAGTTTGAGGGTCGTAGGAACCGGTTTTGGTCTCACCATCTAAAGCCTCTTCTATGATAACACCATATGGTTTGTTCTGCTTTTTTATTTCTGCTACGAGCATTTTTTTTAGTTGATCAAGGGAGTATTTTTTTTGAGATCTTATCAGCATGACACCCATTCGTGACATAGGTGAATTCGCCTCGGAACTGCGCGCATGGCCATTGGGCATAAAATTTTTTTTATAACACTGGCTCCTGCTCGTTAAAAAGTTTCTTAGGACTCCGTTTTCAACAAGAGTTGTTTTTAATGCTTTTACTCCTTGATCGTCAAACTGGTACGAACCCCAACATTTTTTTCCGTTGAATTCCGACATGGTCGGATCGTCTTCTACGATAACATCATAATTTATGATCTTCCTTCCAAGCTGACCCTTTAACGTTAAACCCTCGGTCTTTGACAAAAGCCGATCTCCTTCAAGCCTGTGGCCCAAGGTTTCATGAAACAAAAGACCCGCTGGAACAGGATACAAAAGGGCTGGGCCAGAAAAAGAGTATATTTTTCGGCTGTAAGACAACTCCCTCAAGTTTTCGTATTTTTTTTGAATAATCTTCTTTATCTCTCGAAAATTTGGTATCTCGGATCCTGAGCCTAAATTGAGAACGGCTTCTTGTTTTACAATTTGATTATCCCAACTCTGCATATTCATTTCGAAGCCAATAGTTAACAATTCGCAAGACTCGACTACCTCTGAATTTTCGGTGCTTACAAAAATTTTTATCTCTTTTTCATGCGATATAAACACATAATCAAAGGTGATGCCCGGCAGAGAATTTATATAACGAGATATTTTTTTTACGTACCGTTTCCACCAAACTGTGTCTAGATTGCAAAATTTCCTTAAGATAAAAGCCTTGGATGGTCTAACCGGATAAAAGCTTACGTACGATTCATTTTCGTCCTGAAAAAATACCCTTCGAGCTTGCTTTTCTTGAAAATCTTTTAAAGCCTCACGGTACTTTAACTCAGTTAAACGCCATAGAGATGTCTCAAAAGCATAAAGGTTATCCTCTTCAAGTGGTAAATGAGTATATTTTTGGGATTGCTTCTCCTCTTCGGAGCTACTGTCAGGTATGGAATTAGTCTGATCATACTTGTAACTTCCCACACGACAATCACAGTAAACCGTCCGTTTTGGGGTCTTTTCGAGTTCAAATATACTGCCAGCTGAGGCAGAAATGAAAAGTTTTTCACTATCCCTTACTAAGAAAGACACAAAATAAGGTGAACTGTATCCCGGAAGCTTCAAGTTTAACGCTCGTTTGGCGCTTTTTTTCAAAACGTTAATTAATTTTGAAACAAAGAGAGGCGACAGCATACATGCAAATGGTCGGTATTATTTTATTGCAATTGTTTCTCACTGCCAAAGCTGACAAGTAAAAATATGCCTGAAAGGACCCGTCGAGTTAAACTAGTTGGTGAATAAAATATAAAGTTTATTAAATATTAAAAAAATTTTAGGCTGATAATGACCGTTTTTAAAGCCAGTGCTTCACATATAAGTCAAGATTCAAATTGAAAGTTTTTAAAATAAATTGTAACATTTTGATTATTAAGGTGACCAATGGCAAATATAGTCAGTGAATTAACCTCATCTGTTCAAACAAAGTGTACTCCGCCTGACATAGTAACCTATCACAAAAAATTGCCGTCTTTTGAGATTAATTACCCTCTCTTGAAATCGCTTGATAATTCAGTTTTAAATGAAATATTCAATCTAGCGAACATTTTCGGTGAATTTCAATCAGGAAGAGCCATTATAATGTGGGCAATTGATACTTCTTTATTTTTAACCCACCAGGGAGTTTACAAAAAGGATTTGGAGTATTTCTTTAACACCTTAAGGAAACACCTTATGGCCAAACGATCCACGAACGGAGAAATTGAACTCGAACAAGCAAGTCAGATTGCCAAGTTATTTCTGTTAAACTTTCTTGCGTTCAAGAATTTGGCCAAGAAAGACTCAGCAGGATGCCTAGGTTTATCTTTTGACCGAGCTTTTTTTAGTCACCATTCAGAAGAGGACTTAGGATACAGATTATCGCAATATTTTCTTAACGTGACTTTATTTGGACTTAAGGACTTGATACGTAAAGGTTGGACTAGCAAGTTTAATTCAGTTTTGTTGAGCGAATTAATCCGCCACGGTTATTTCCCCGTTTATCATCACCACGCAAAACTAATGGAAAGCAAACGTGTGTCAGAAAGGGAATTTCTGAGTGTTATTATTCTTTTTAACCGTATAATCAGCAGTTTACTTGATATCTTTGGAAACGACATTGATATCGTATCACTTAGGGGTTACTTTATGAGGGTAAGTAAAGCTTTGATGAAACAGGATATCAGTGAAACTAAAAAAGCCGGAAACAAAATTTTGAGAGACTTGCTAAAATTAAAAAAGTCGACAAAGCCCATCGGGCGGGATCATTTGGAAAAATTATTACCGCGCGTAGTTTAGTAAGTACACTCGAATTATTCGAAAACTCGGATTAAGTAAATTGCGAATAAAATTTAGATCTCACAATAGACCATTTTTTCACGTAAGCTGACACTTCTTTGTCGACCGACAATTCTGACGGCAATTAATTAAAATCGTTGACAGTCAAGAGATCACATAATATTGAGCTTTACCTACAACTTAAAACCTTGCAATATAAGAAGTTTCGGTAATTCACTTTTAAATTTTTTAATTACTGATTTAATCACAAAATTCTCTGTAAAAATTTGGTGAAATATTATTGCATCCTGGGAAAATTGTCTTATAATATATCATTGCACTTTCAAAAGAGGGTAGACGCGCGGTTTTGTTTTTCTTGGATTAAATTCCTTGGTTAAAAGTCTTACAGATTTTTCAACTAGGGAGTTTGATCCTGGCTCAGAGTGAACGCTGGCGGCGTGCCTAAGACATGCAAGTCGTACGCGAAAGGGGGAAACCCTAAGTAGAGTGGCGCAAGGGTGAGTAATAGTTAGGTAACGTACCCTCTTGCTGGGGATAACCAGGGGAAACCTTGGCTAATACCGAATAGTCCGTATCAGCACACAGTTGGTACGGTAAAGCCGCAAGGCGCGAGAGGATCGGCCTAACTCCTATCAGCTAGTTGGTAGGGTAATGGCCTACCAAGGCTATGACGGGTAGCCGGTCTGAGAGGATGATCGGCCACACTGGCACTGAGACACGGGCCAGACTCCTACGGGAGGCAGCAGTTAGGAATCTTGCGCAATGGGCGAAAGCCTGACGCAGCGACGCCGCGTGAGGGAAGAAGGCCTTCGGGTTGTAAACCTCTTTCGGCAGGGACTACAAAAGACGGTACCTGCAGAAGAAGCCCCGGCTAACTACGTGCCAGCAGCCGCGGTAAGACGTAGGGGGCAAGCGT
>JANWWW010000009.1 GCA_025055295.1 Deltaproteobacteria bacterium
GGCATGCCACCATACGCAATAAAACCAATCATCTGGTTGTAATTGACAACAATAAATTCCTGTTCATAGCAATCAAGATCGAGTTCCCTAACAATTTCCAAAATTCTTTCGTCCCAAATCTGCAGGTTTTCCATCACTTTTCCTTGGATAAAAATTCTTTTAGCGCCGGATATACATCTTCTTTGGAGTTGATTGAAACGCAATGAAAATTTGGAAAAGAGATCTTTGAAAAAATATCAAGCATTGAGCCACTATAATAAGCTGAACCATGCGGCTTTATTTCTCCATAACCGAACAAGTTCGCTTTTTTGCATATTTCCTGAGCCAACTGAAAAGCTTTGTCGTTGTCGGAATAATAATTGTCTCCGTCAGAGCAGTGAAATACATAAATGTTCCATGAACTCGGGTGGAAGCGAGAGTCTATAATTTCAAGCGCTTTTGCATAACCCGACGAGATGTAAGTTCCGCCAGACTCGACACGATGAAAAAACTCTGTTTCTGAAACTTCTTTTGCTTCCGTGTGGTGGGCTATAAAAACGACTTCCGCGTTTTCGTACCTTGAGCGTATGAAATTATAAAGAAGGAAATAAAAACTTCTCGCGAGGTATTTTTTTGTGGTTGTCATCGACCCGCTTGTGTCCATGATACAAATTACAACTGCGTTGACTGACTCTTTGGGTCTAGGCTTTACAAAAAAATACCTTAAATCTCTTTCGTGAAACGGAAAACTTTCCTCCTTTGCTTGGGACGCAATTTTTCGTTTTACCCTGTTTTTGGCGGTCAGTCGTTTGTCTAGTCTTGCAGGAATGCCTTTGCGTCTGTGTCCGCTTCTCTTCAGGCCCTTATTGGAGATAATTTTTTTCAACTTTTTTCTGTCGATGTCCGGAAGTTGCAAATCATCAAACATTATGTCAACCAGTTCTTCAAGGGTTACCTCAGTTTCCAAAGCGTCTACACCCGGCATGTCTCCCGCAGGTCCTGTTGTGTCCCTTGCGTCAGGCTGATTTTCAAAAACGTCACCAATACTTTGTTTGCCGTTACCCTGAGCAACGCGAGGAATATTGTCCCCAAAGATAAAGCGGTATTCTTTTATGGTTCTAACAGGAACCTTGATGATTTTGTCTTTGCTTTGGCCGATTATGGCTTCTTCCGAGATGATGTCAGCTATGTTGTCACGTATTGACTGTTTAACCTTCTCAAGATGTCTCCTCCGGTCTTTGGCGGTTTGGTCGGATAGATCTCTTTCCGCAAATTCGCGAAAAACAGCGCACATCAATCTTTCCAGAGGTTGTTAGCCGCAAACCTTAAAAGAGTGTCAATTGAAGCCGGCGGATAGCCCATTTTTATGAGTTCCTCAGTCACCTTGTTGTACCTTTTTCGTTGTTCCTCGTCGCGGGTTGTGGACTTGGTTGTAACCCTTACCAACTCTCTAACCGAGAACATTAATTTGTTTTCAATTCCCTGCCTTAATGGTTCGTACGATTTGTAGTTTAGTTTCTCGTTTTTTCTGATTGCCGACCAAAGGTAGGCTATAACCTCTTGCCTAAAATTCTCGCACGCAGATCCGGTGATGCCGATTGTTTCCTCAATACTGCGCATAAAATTCTCGTCAGGATCAAGATCCTCGCCCGTATGGCGGTCTTTCACTTTTCTTCGCGTAACAAACGCCTCCGCATGGTCGAGGTAGTTTTGGAACAGAGCCTCAGCTTGCTCTTCAAAAGAGTACACAAAAGCTTTGGTGATATCCTGCTCCAAAAGTCGAAGATATTCCTTGTGTATAGTGTCCTGAAGAAACTCAAGATACTGTTTTTTGGTCTCTTCTGGAAAATCTCCTTCCCTTACCATGTTTATTAGGGCTTCTTTGACTGATAGCGGGTGGATACAGTTAAGCTCTAAATTGTCAGAGAGCGCATTGTCAATCGCTTTCATTATGAACCTTGTGGAAATTCCCGTCATGCCTTCATTTTTTGCTTCGCTCATCAGTTCCTGAACATCAATTTTTTTGGTCTTGCCTTTTTCGAGAACTTCTTCGCCGTTATACAGCCTGAGTTTTGTCAAAAGGTCGCATTTTGGCGTCGGTTCAAGGCGCGAAAGAATCGCGAACATCGCCGCAATGTCGAGTGTGTGAGGAGCAATGTCGGCCTTAAAATTGGAGTTTCGGAGAATTTTTTTGTAAATTTTAACCTCTTCGTCAAGACGCAAATTGTAGGGGACTTTAAGAATAACCAGTCTGTCAAGTATTGCTTCGTTGGTTGGATCGGATCTAAATTTTTTCCATTCGCTTTCGTTTGAGTGAGCGATGATGCAGGTGTCAACATATATCATTCCGTGTCTTCCCGGAGCAGGTATGCTTTTTTCCTGAGTTGCGGTGATAATCGTGTGGAGATACTCAACTTCGTTTTTAAAAATTTCTATAAATTCAACCAAACCCCTGTTGCCTCTATTTAAAGCACCGCTAAGATCCAGAACTCTAGGGTCTCCCTCGGAAAACTTGTCAAGCTTGGAAATGTCTTCGCTTCCAATTAGGACGCTTGTGTCTTGATTATTGGGATCTACAGGAGGAACGACGCCAATACCACGTCGCGCTCTTATTGAAAAAGAATACGTTGCCACGGGATATGATTCCCATTTTCCTTTGAATTCATTCAGGAGACGGTATCGAACAACTGGGTTTATATCTCCCTCGATCTTTACTCCAAGAATTTCTTCCAATTGAGGACGAAAATGCCTCGGCACAATCGTCAGCGGTTCGCCAAACATTGGATCGTCTTCCAAAGCGTAAAAAGGAGGGAGTTCCTCAAGCCCTCTTTTTATTTTTTCAACCAAGGAGCTTTTTCCGGAACCAACAGGACCTACAAGAAATAGAACTTGTCTGCTTTCTTCACCCTTAAGGGAGGCGGACTGAAAATAACGAACAAGTTGCTGGATTGTTTTTTCCATCCCGAAAAACTCTGAAGCGAAAAATTTGTAAATTTTGACCTTTTGACCTCCAAAGATTCTTTTCAGTTTTGGATTGGTTTCATAGTCCGGCTCTTCAATGCCGTGTTTGATGATCATATTGAAGATTCTTTCATGAGCGGTTTGAACTATACTTGGATCTTTTTTAACAAGCTCAATATAATCCAAAACCGTCCCTCTCCATTCAAACTTTTTCCTTTTCTCACGGTCTTGCTCGATTAAGTCTAAAATGTTGGTTGAACCTTTTCCCACAAAAGTTAAGATTATTAGCTTGTGACAGATTTCTCATAAAATTTCTTAGACACAATATTTACGGTCTATTTTGTTGTATTAAGTACTTCTGCGTTTATAGAATTGAGGGTTATCAAGAGGTGTTGCTCCCGCTTTTTCGTCCTTTGGAAGGTGACTACATCATGTATGTCTATAATCCTACCAACATACTGGGACTGATAAAAATTTACGACCATTCAGCATCCCTTATAAACGAGGTCAAGATAATGGGTCAGGAGATACTAAATTTTAATATTAAAACAATCTTTGACGATAATCAAACCTATTATATTCGAGCTAGCCTGGGATATCTGGATGTAAACAATTTAATTTTGAAGGCTTTCGTCAAAAATGGCGGTAAAACTTTCCCTGTGAATCCCTTGAAAAAAGTTTTACCGGGATACTGGTACTTTGCGAAGCCTCAAGACACTAATGTCATCGTCTTAAACCCTAACGAAAAGACAGCCCGCCTGACATTAAATATCGCCGATATAAATGTTTCCATTGAGTTAAAAAAAGGGCTTATCTCTTTGCCGCTATCTTTCCCAGATTACATGGATACGCCAAAACTTGGCTCCTCGGAACAGGTTTATATCGGTTTCATGAATTTCTTTTAAATGATCCGAAAAGCTTCTTTCGTCGGTTTCATCCCTGCTGAATGCTCAGAACCTTTTCTACTCGTAACACCAGTTTCCGCAATGTATGCAAATTTAAATGATGTTGAAATACACATTACATTATTAAGCAAAGAAGAAGATATTTTTCATAACATGATCAAAATTGACAAGCCAATTCAAATTCAGTTGCCAAAAATTGCAAATCACGAGGCTTTTATCGTCTCTTTTGTTTCACAAACGTCAAAACTACCCGTCGAACAGTTTCAAGCCTTTATAGGTCTCAATGAACTTACTTTCATTGAGTGCCAGCGGTACATTAAACAAGAAAAAGGATTTTTGGTCACGGAAAATTTATTAAAAAACTGCTATATTGCTATCATCAATCTAAGTGACAAGGAAAAACTCACAATAATCGGAGACAAAAAAGAAAAAGAAATAAGTCTTGCTTCTTGCATTACCGTCTATTATCTGTCTGAGAGATCCTTCCTGTATCTGGACTGCGCCGGAGAGTACGTGTACCCTTTTTGTGTGCCTGTTTCACTACAATGAAGTTACTGGGCGTGCTCTCAGGGGGAAATCAATTCTGGCAAAATTCGACCATTTGCGTTACTTTGTCTTATATTAAGCAAACCCGAAAAAATGTTGAGCTGTTCTTGGCTGTTTGCGAAGGGTCATCCAACCATTGTCTCAGAGACACAATTTCACAAGCTAGCTCCAAAGAATGCTGCTTTTGTTTCGGTGAAGCTTTACTCCTTGCGGGTTGGTGTTCAGGGAAAATAATTTTTCAAACAGATGTTTTAAAAGATGAGGATCAGTTTATGGATACCTATATTTTTTGTTTGGCGGAGGACCCTTTCGTAAAAAAAATCAAGTCAGGCAACAAAGTAATATTTACCTTTAATCATCACGAAAAAGTGCTTACAATTCTCGCGAAAGGAAAGAGCTTTAACTCTGATTTGTTTTTGGACAGCGCTTTCACGATGTCCCGTGACAAAAAGGCGTGGCATCCAAGGATAATAACTGAACTTGATAAAGTTTGTGCTTTCCTTGAAATATAGACGGAGAAAGAAATGCACGTAGACAAATGGATCTGGGGTAAAGAAATTGTGCTGACAGACTTGCGCACTCCGTTTACTGTGAAGATCTTAATGCCAAAGAAAGGGGTCAAGGGAGCGCTCAGTCTACAGTCTCACTCTTCCAAGATAGAGTACTGGGCGGTTTTATCGGGGCACGGTATTGCCCAGTTTATCGTGAATGACCAACTTTTTTCGGTGTTCATAAAAACAGGAATGGTTTTTAAAATATCCCCAAAAGTAATACACAGGCTGGCAAGCATAGATAATCTCAAGGTTTTTGAAGCCTCAACTCTCGACAAACACAGTATTGACAAATCTTCGCCAAAAGATGTTGTAAGGTTTCAGTGCTTTCACGGACGAGATTGTGTTGTACCGGAGTCTGAAAAATTAAAATCTTTAATCGATAAATCTGTTGAAGAACTGTGTGAAATGATCCACCGTCGAGAAATTACTCAAAAAAAAAGTCTTCTTGCTCGATTAAAAAAATTACAGATATATCTGGGTGACTGGCATAATTAGTGACCAAGCGGTAACCGGCAAAGTGTTAATGTCCGATGGACAAACGATAGTGTATTATTCGGAAAATCCCGATCTTTGCTCAAGAGTTGGCGATATAGTCTACCTGAGGGATAACAGGAACACTTACTGCTTTAAAACACATTCGGTGTTTAAGAGCGACAATGTTTTTCAAGCCCGGGCATATTTTATTTTTGCTCTATCGGGAGACAAAATCAACTTTTCAGCCCTACCCAAACCAAAACCCGATGATCCGGTTTATAGATTGAACAACGAGCTGGAAAAATTCTTCGCGTGGAATCTTGGGGACGAATTAACTCTTAATTGTTTTGAATTAAGAGATCTTAAAATAAATTATCCGGTTCAGCCTGAAAAGCTTTTCGCAAAACATATGGGTATTTTTGGTTGTACAGGCTCCGGAAAAAGCTGGAGCTTGGCAAGTATCATCGAAGAATGTCAAAATTACAATTCAAAAATTCTGCTCATAGACACCTCAGGCGAGTACAAAAATTTTAAAAAGTGCGTATCGCTTGGCTTTAGTGAAGAAGGGACTTTCCCCTTTACACTGCCATATTTAGAGCTACTTGAGACTGACCTTTATACGATATTTCAACCAAGCGATGGTATGCATCTTATAAAGCTTAAGAGTGCGGTCAAAAGCTTAAAACTTGCAAAGTTGGAACCAAAACTATCCGTTGGCGGATATATTCTAAAGGCAAATAGGGACAAACGGGAGTTCAATAAAGCCTACCAAAAACATTTTAAAGATGTCGAAAAACTGGATTGCAAATTTGATATTTCAAAGCTCCCGGTTCAACTTCAAAACGAATGCGTGTTCCCACAACAAAGCGCGGTAGAACCAAACTTCTGGGGAGGTATAAACAGTCATGAGCTTGCTTTGTGCGCTCCCCTAATAGGCAAAATAGAAGCTTTTCTGTCAGACCCAGACTTAAAATTTATTTTCGACCCAAATCCCAAATATCCTTCTCTCATTGAGATCATAAAAACCTTTGTAGAGGAGAATTCAAAGCAAATATTAAGAATTTCTTTGGCAAACCTCACTACAAGTTTGGGCATTCGCGAAGTGCTTGTCAATATAACAGGACGAGTTCTGTTTCATCTTGCTAAGCAGAATTTATTCATGAAAAGGCCTCTTCTTTTTGTTATAGATGAGGCGCACCAATTTCTAAGCGAGCATGCTTTGGGATTTGTCAAAAACTTTTCGCTGTCGAGCCTCGAAGAGATCGCAAAGCAGAGCAGAAAGTTTTCCCTTTGTTTGGTAATTGCCACGCAACAACCAAGAGAGATAAGTTCCTTGATTATAAGCCAGCTCGGATGTTGTCTTGTTCACAGACTAAACGACCCAATGGATTTTGAGCTTATGAGGCCCATACTAGCTCTCAATGACAATAATGGTTTTTCTCAACTTTCAAACCTGAAAACAGGCGAAGCCTATTTGGCTGGTGTGGATTTCGAAAAACCAGTTTATGTTTCCGTAAAACCTCCGGACGCAAAACCTATCTCCCACAATGCTGATTTTCAAAAAGGCTGGAAAAGTTCAAATTAGATCAATCCTCAAAAATTCCAAGCGATTTCCTCAGATAAACCTTAAGTCGAAGCAAGCCACTTGCCCTTAATTGACTTACGCGACTTTCTGTGAGATTAAGCACTTCTGCAATTTCTTTAAGATTTAACTCTTCGTAAAAATATAAAACCGTTACAAGCTTCTCTTTTTCGGGCAACCTGTCAAGAGCCCTAGCTATGATTTCAACAAGCTCCCCGTCAAGGACCGCTACCTCGGGCAAACTCGCCTCGCACTCCTTGCTCCAGAATCTTTCTTCGCCCCGACCAAAACCAAGCTCCTCGAAACTGTACATCACAACGTTACTTACACTCCCTAAAAGATCTCTAAACTCGTCTATTGAAAGGCCAAGCTCGTTCGCGACCTCCTCTTCGGTGGCGCTTCTTCCCAACTTTTGTTCAACCATCATGTAGGCTTTTTCCATCTTATGAACTTTGGCTCTTAAACTTCTTGGAAGCCAGTCACAAGCTCTTAAATAATCCAAAACCGATCCCCTTATCCGATGGTACGCGTAGGCCTCAAAATTGGTTTCAAGAGACTCGTCAAATCTTTCCGCGGCATCCAAAAGTCCATAGATACCCGCATTAATCAAATCCTTTGGGTCAATAGAACTCGGAACTTTGTGAATAAAACGGGAAACAACTTTTTTGACAAGCGGCAGATGATCGTTTATGAGTTTTTCCTTTTCTTCTTCCGTCAGATTGTTAAAGTTTCTCATTCAGTGTCTCCTTTTGGTGAAAACATTGCGCGAACAAATCGCCAAAACAGGTAAAAAGTTAAAAGCCATAATGAAACTCGCGCTGTAGTGGTCAGTATTCCCACGTTGTACGCAACACTGTTAAGAATTATCAAAACTGCCCCGAATATGCCAACAAGGGTAACAAATTTTGAAACATAATTAGTCATACTTTACAATTTCGTCACAACCTTCCAATATTAATTCCTCCAAAAGCAAATTTGCTATTGCTCTAATGCATTTAGATGCTTTTGAGGAAGGGAATTGTGTAAAGAAAGGCGATCTCATTCTCACCGATTCCCCAACTTTATCGTCCAGCAGCACATGTCCAAAATAACCTAGTCGTACGTTCAAGTGACTCATCGCTAAACCGGCAAAGGCTTCGTAAATTTGCGAGCCTTCCGCGGGACTTTTTACCTTGTTAACGACTAATCCAAAATTTTTTACATGAAAACGAGTGGCCAAAGTCTTTAACATCACGTAAGCGTCCAGCACCGCGGTTATTTCGGGGGTGGTAATAATTACCACGAGATCAGACATGCTTAAAAAGAAAAGAGCATCAACATTAAGCGACGGACATGAATCGATAACAACCACATCGTAAGCTTCTGTGAAATTGCGCCATGAAAGCAATAAGGCTTTTCTCTGGTCGTGCGAAAGATTGTTAAGCCAGCTGAAACCTCTACCACAACTGATTATGTCAAGCCCCCATGTTCCAGTAAGAATCAGTCGGGAGAAATCGTAATCCAATTTAGGCAAGTCCTTCATGTTAACAATAGGTTTAATGTTTAACATTACCTCAACATTCGCTAGACCAAAATCCAAATCCACTTGAAGGGTTTTTCTGCCAAGATCGACAAACGCAAGGGAGGTGTTAAGACTGATGCTTGTCTTTCCGACGCCTCCTTTGCCTGATGCAAATGATATGATTTTTGCTTTCATAAATCTTTACACTTTATACAGCATATGCGCGCTCCGTTTGAGCTTTTACTGATTCGCTTGCGTCATCGAGTGAAATGATTCCGATCGATTTAACCTTGAAGCCGTAGGGGATATCATCCGCGGTTATAACAAGAGTTCTGCGAAACTTTGGCAAAATAAATTTTGCGAAGGGCAACCGTATGTCCGGCGAAACCAGAATAACCAAATAGGACATAGCTTTGACCTCTTGGTAATAAAACTGCTCTATTTTGGAAAGGAGCGACATTCCCACGCGAGGGTTTAAAGCCACAATTCTACCCTCTTCTTTCTCCAAAATAGCGTCTCTAAGCAACTGTTCAACTTGCCCATCAAGGTTGAGCAATCTTAAAAAAGTACCCCTCTCAAACTTAGAATAAAGTGAAAACTTGATAATTCTTTTTCGAACATACTCTACAAGGTAATCGATATTTTTGTTAAAAGGGGCTGCCTCTCCTAGCGCCTCAAGAATTGTGTGCATATCTTTTATTGATACAAACTCGTAAAGGAGGGCTGAAAGGATCTGATGCAACTGGGCAAGCGACAAGTGCTGAGGGATGAGATCATCGACAAGTTTTGGAAATTCCTTCTGTATCTTCGAAATAACATTATGAACGTCCTGTCTTCTCAAGAGTTCGTACATATGATAGGTAATTACCTCAGTCAGCGTGGTATGATAAATCGCGGCAGGCTCAGATATGTGATAACCTAACTGAGCAGCATCTTTTATCTTGTTTTTTTCTATCCAATAACCCTCAACGTTGTATATTGGATCTAGTGCCGGCTCAGCATCAAGCGGGGGGAGGTCATCGCTTGGTTTCAATGCCAAACTTTTCATTGTGTCAATTGTTGTTTCTACAACTAAACTTCCTTTTATAAGAATTTTGAATGGTTCCTTCCCGAACCTGAATGTTCCCGGTGTATCTGTGACATGTATAGATGGACATATGAAACCGTAATTTGACGCCAGACTCGATCGAATTTTCTTGTTTATTTCCTTAATCCTTTCGGTGCCAATAATCTGACCAGTCATGGAGCCCAGTTGAACTTTGATTGAGGGGGAATCCATCAGTTGAATGAGATCGTCGGTGGTTAAAGTTTTTTTCAGATCCTGAGAGACCTCTTTTTCTTGCTCTCTTTTACTCTTTAGGCGCTCTTTTAATTTCTCTCCTCTGACTTTCATTAGCGCAAGAAAAAAAGCGATTATTCCACCAAACAAGAAGGGCCCCAACGGAAGACCCGGCAACAACCCTAGCAAAATCGAAGCCACGCCCGCAAACGCCAATGGCCATATTGTCTTTCCTAATTGGCTCAGAATCTCGAAACTAAACTGCTCGCCTGAAGCGGCGCGAGAAACGATAAGTCCTGCGGAAACCGACATTATAATCGCTGGAATCTGACTCAAAAGACCGTCTCCAACGGTGAGTATTGTGAAAGTTTTTGCAGCTTCACCAAAGGACATGGCATGCTGAAAGTATCCGATTGAAAATCCGCCTAGAATGTTTAAAACCATTATAAAAATCCCAGTAAGCGCTTCCCCGCTTACGAACTTTGCAGCGCCATCCATGGCGCCATAAAACTCCGCTTCTCTTGCCAGTTGTTTTCGTCTTTCACGCGCTTCTTGTTCTGTAATGATGCCTGCGCTTAGGTCGGAGTCAATAGAAAGTTGTTTTCCTGGGAGGGCGTCTAGCGTGAATCTTGCAGCAACCTCCGCTATCCTTCCAGCTCCCTTAGTAATTACTTTTAGATTAATTATGCTGATAATCAGAAAGATGATTAAACCAACAACAAAATTACCCTGTATAAGAAACTGACCAAAGGCCATAATGAGCTGACCTGCTGTGTCCAATCCCTCGTGTCCGTTGAGTAAAATTCTTCGCGTGGTGGCTACGTTCAACGCCAACCTAAAAACAGTGGTTATAAGCAAAAGTGCCGGATAAACAGAGAATTGGATTGGTTTCTCAACATAGAGCGACACAAACAAGATGACAAACGAGACTATGATGTTGAGGGAAAGGCAAATATCTAGGAACCAGCCCGGCATCGGAAAAAGAAGAATGGTAAGAATGAAAACGAGCGCCAGCGGAATTATAGAGTCAAGGAATTTTTCGAACTTCATCTTTTTTCCAGATGATATCCTTTAATCCTGTAAACAAATGCAATGACTTCAGCAACAGCCCTAAAAAACTCAACCGGGATTGGTTTACCAACTTTTGACACTTGGTACAAAGCCCGTGCCAATGTGGGTCTCTCAACTATCGGAACCGAAAATTCAAAAGCTATTTCGCGCATTTTCAAAGCAAGAAAATCAACACCCTTTGCGGTTACGACAGGGGCATCATCTTGACCCCTGTTGTACCTTAAAGCAATTGCGTAGTGTGTGGGGTTAACAACAAGCACGGTCGAGGTTGCGATACTTTTTCTCATTTTTTGAAGAACAAGTTTTGAGCCTTTTGAGTAAATAGTTCTCTTTACAGTTTCATCACCCTCGCTTGCCCTACGATCATCTTTTACTTCCTGCTTTGTCATTCGATTGCTTCTGAGCCAGAGTAGATACCCAACAAAAAAGTCAATTCCGCCAAATAAAATCATTATTACCCCGCCTATACAAAGCAATTGAAAAGCGCTCCAGGATATTTTCCCCGCCAGAGAATTAAGGTCTGAGTATCCTCCAAACATTATTTCTTCAATGCGGGCTTTGGAATAAATGTAAAAAACCACAACCACGATAATAAGTTTCGCGATTGCTTTAGTGGCAAAAAACAAATGATTTAACGACAGTAATCTTCGCAAACCATTCAAGGGATTTAAAACGCTGGTATTCAGTTGAAAAAGATTTTCTTTAAGGTTCCCTCTTGTTTGAAAAAAAACTAGGATTACTGAAATTAAAGGAAAAGTTAACAGTAGCGCAACGAGAGTCAAAATATGACCCTGTTGAACATTCAAGAGATTAAAAATACCTCGTTCTAAACCTTCATCAAGCGAGGAAAAAACATTTGCCATAAGTGAATAGAAAAACATGTTTATATTTGACGCTGCAAAGTAAAGCACGATAAGTCCGATCGCAAAAGCGACAGCAGTTGAGAACTCGTTTGAAACATGTAGCTGCCCGAGACGCGCAAGCTCTTCCATTCTACGGTCGGTAGGATCTTCTGTTTTGGACTCAATATCTTCGTCAGCCATTTGGCATGTAAAAAGCGTTCTAGGTCAAACCAGTAAGGAAGCAAAATTTATTCCTACCTAAGGCATGAATTTTGCAGGTTCTTTTTCCAGATAATTTTTTTAACATGCGTAATTGGCATTTGGCAGTTACTCTAGTTTGCCTGCTGGCGGTTTGTCTTTGGCTTCAATTCTCTTGGGATTTTTCGAAGCTGATCAACTTTAACTCCTTTGCTATAACTGCCTTGGGAGTCGGACTTGCTTTGTTGATTGCGGGGTTCAGTATATCCGACACTCAAAAAACCTTGGCGGAAATAAGAAAAATTGAAAAGATTGATGACAGGATACACACTTTGCTCTATATCAACGAGGTTGTAAAAAAACACGGTCTGCCGGCTTGTGAAAAATTGGCAAAAAGTCATAAGGATAACCTTTTACAAAAGGGTTTAAGAATGTTGGCTGACAATCTTGCTCTCGAACTTGACTTGGCGGAAACTCTGAATGCGGAAATCGAATCAATTAAATTACGTCATAAAAGATTGTTAAACATCCTGCAGTTTGGTGCCTCTGTTAGTCCGGGCGTTGGCCTGATTGGCACTTTGGTTGGATTGACTTTAAGTGGGCATGAGAACGCGCTGAATCACGCCATACTCACCACACTCTATGGAGCTTTGTTGTCAAATTTCTTTTTTTTACCCTTACATGAGTTAATTAAAAACCGAATTGAGGAACTCAATGTTCTAAACAACCTTACAGTGGCCGGCCTCATAAAGATAAGAGAGGGGGTGCACTCAATTGTTTTGAAGGAACATTTGAGCGGGTTTGCAAAATACTGTCAAGAAAGCGTCTAAACGCAATGAATATTTTTTATCCTTTTATTGGTTTTTTTATTCTACTCAACGCTATTAATGACGAGCAAAAAAGAGTTTTTTTTATGATGCCAATATCCCATAAGGAACTGCGTGAACTAAAGCCATGTCTATATTCGCACAAGAATGATAAATTTTATGCTCTTATACTCCCCAATCACTTCAAAAAAAACAATCACTCAAGAAAATACGAGCTAACTTGTCCGAAACTGTATTTCAGCAGGTATTCAAAGGCAATTTTATTGTTTAGATGAAATTTTGGATTGTCACATTTTTGGATGTTTTGATACTGTTGACGCTTGTTAACTTTGAGAAAAGCTCAAGTAACACTGGTTGGACTGGTAAAATAGTCAAAAAAAGCATATATGGCACAGAATTTGAATATTTGATCCTTGAGAGTCAAATATTTGAACTTGTTTTAATAAGACATGACAGAAGAGGCAGGAGGTAAAGGTAAAAAAAAAATATGGTTGTGGATCCCGCTGACCCTCATTCTAATTGCTTCTGCCGGAGTAAGCGCATGGTTTCTTTTAATCAAAAAAGAGAGTGAGCAGGATGCAGAGGTGATTGATCAACCAGAGTTTGAGGATTTAAAAGAAAACGAAGTTCCACTTAGTATCGTTTATCCGCTGAATCCTTTTACGATCAATTTGAAAGACGGAAAATACCTGCGCTTTTCTATTGCGATAAAATTTTCAAAGGAAAAAATCCCTGACGTTTTTTTTTCAAAAGAATACGAGATACGCGACAAACTAATTTCCTACTTTAACGGTAAAAGTTCCGATGAAATACTCTCTCCCGAGCTCCGTTACGACTTAAAAAAAGAAATAATATCCCTTATAAAAACAACGATCGAAGACGACATTGTAACCGATATTTATTTTACGGACCTTGTAGCCCAATAAAAATGAACGAGGTACTTACACAGGAAGAAATCAACTCCCTTATCAAGGGGCTTTCTGAGACAGATATCGAAGACGCAGCCCTTGAACTTGAGCTTAAAGGTAAAAACATAAAAAAATATGATCTTTCCAATCAAGAACGTATCGTCCGAGGGCGAATGCCCACCGTTGAATTAATTCATGACAGATTTGCGCGTCAATACCGCACAACATTGTCAAAATTTTTAAGTAGAACCTGTTTTGCCAACGTAGCGGGCATAGAACTCGTCAAATTCGGAGCCTTCATGAAAAAGTTGCCTTTGCCATCGAGCATTCATATTTACAGGATGCCGCCACTCCCGGGCTATGCTTTTCTAATTGTTTCAGCACCACTTGTTTTTGGAGCGGTGGAAATCCTTTTCGGAGGCACCGGGTCGGGAAGAGTAAAAGTTGAGGGGAGAGAGTATACTCCAATTGAGAATCGCTTGGTCGGAAAATTGGTTTTGCTTGCTCTGGACAATCTTAAAGACGCTTGGGCTCCCGTTCATCCTGTTGATTTTATTTACGTTCGAAGCGAATTTAACCCGCTGGCGATTGCGATAGTCCCACCTACAGAGGTTTTAATCGTTGTTAACATTGAGATCGAGCTTGATCAGGAAAGCACATCGCTTCAAATTTGCATTCCTTATTCCACAATCGATCCTCTTAAACATAAGCTTACAACCTCTTTTCAAAGCACTCGACTTGAAATTGATGAAACCATAAAGGATAGGATAGCAAACATTCTTTTTGAAGCTCCGGCTGAAATTCGGGTACAAGTGGGTTACGGAAAAATATCCTTGTCAAGGTTAATGACGTTGGAAACCGGAGACGTAATTCAGCTAAAGAATGCTCCGGGCGACGAAAGTGTCATAATAATACAGGACAAACCCAAGTTTTTCGGAATAACTGGGGTATACCGTGGTTACAAGGCGGTTAAAATTACCCGCAAAATTCCCGATGCGGATTTAATAAAACTGAAAAACGATTTGGAGGTTCAAGTATGAGCGAAGAAAAACCTGAAACAGACCTAGAAAAAATAGCCGAAGCGGCTGCCGCTGTGCAGAATATCGCTTCAAATGTCAACGCTTTGAAGTCTGAAAATCTCAGACTTTTAAAGGATGTGAATTTGACCATAACGGTCGAGCTTGGAAGAACCAAATTAAGCATTCAGGACATTCTCCAGTTTGGTCAGGGCTCGGTTATTGAGCTTGAAAAATTAGCGGGGGAACCGCTGGACATCTACGTTAACGGCAAACTAATAGCAAGAGGCGAAGCCGTTATTGTAAACGAGAAATTTGGAGTTCGTATAACCGACATTGTTTCAACAGATGACAGATTAAGCGCCGTCAGATGAAAAAGCTGTTCCTGTTATTGCTTGTTGCAGGTCTAAACAGTGAGACGCAATTAGTGTCAATAAACGTCGGGGGTGCTCAACTTAGCGGGGTCATGAAATTAATGTTTGTAATGACCCTTTTGTCCTTCGGACCGGCAATCGTGATGACAATGACGAGTTTCACGCGACTTATAATTATCTTCAGTCTTCTTCGAACAGCTCTTGGTCTTCAAGGAGCGCCACCCAATTTGGTGCTTACAGGTTTGGCGCTTTTTTTAACATTTAGTTTAATGTCACCTGTTTTGGAAAAATCGTACACTGAGGGCATCAAGCCATTTCTTGAAGGGTCCGCAAGCGATAGCGAGTCATTAAAAAAAGCTGTATTACCCTTTAAACAGTTCATGCTTCAAAACACCAGAGAAAAAGACCTTGACCTGTTTGTAAACCTGTCAAAAACTAATCCGGGCTCTAAGGAAGAGCTTCCATTGTCTGTTGTGCTGCCTGCCTTTGTAATTTCGGAGATGACAATGGCTTTTTCTATAGGTTTTTTAATAGCGATTCCATTTTTGATAGTGGATCTTGTTATTGCGTCTGTGCTTGCTTCAATGAGCATGATTACTTTACCTCCCATAGTAATTTCTTTGCCGATAAAACTTATGCTATTCGTTATGGTAGACGGCTGGAATCTCGTAATTTCAAATATTCTTGAAAGTTACTCGTTATGATTGAGACTTATGTTCTTACTGTGTCCCAAAGAGCCCTCATAGAGGGTCTGTGGATCTTAGGTCCGCTAGTGGCTATCGGTCTTGCAGTGGGACTTTTGGTAAGCATCTTTCAGGCTTTGACCCAAATTCAAGATCCTACATTGGCTTTCGTCCTCAAGATCTTAAGCACTTTTGCAGGTCTGTTGATTTTTGGCAATTTCATTCTTAAAAAACTTACGACTTTAACAGTCAATCTCATAGAGAGGATTCCTCAACTGCCGGAAATCCTGAGGTGACAACAGCTGATGATTTTTTTTTGAGTATTTTAAGCCTGACTAATAATGGGTTTTTGTTTAACTTCGTGAGCAATCTTGTGGCTTTGACAATATTTTTCATGTTTCTACCCGGCATCGGAGGAGGCCTATCTGGACTTTTTTTGAGGGCGCCGATCATTTTGGCGCTGGCTTTATCAGTTACACTTAACAACAATCAAATTCATTCAAAAATAACTGATCTTAACCTCATTTTATTTCATGTGTCAGTGAAAGCTTTTGCGGTTGCTCTGATACCTGTAATTCTAATCGGGGCAATCAGGACAGCCGGTTACTTTGTGGGTGTAAGCTCAGGATTAAATTTTGCGGGAATCGTAGATCCAACTCTTGGCCAACATCAGACCGAAATTTCAAAACTTCTAGGAGATTTGACCCTATTTCTTTTTTTGGTAACAGGCGGGCATCTCATTCTCTTTAAAGTTCTTTTCAGTTATGATTTATTGTTTCACTCAACAAGTTTCGAAGAGACAGCTTTTTTTTTGCTAGACCTGTTTGCGAAAACTTTTTCCTTTGGTTTTCTGTTTTCTCTACCAATGCTCGGCGGCATATTTTTAACAAACCTGGGCCTTGGTTTGATTTCGAAAGCAGTGCCAACATTCAACGTTTTTGTGATGGGTTACCCTTTGACCCTTTTTTTGGGAGTATCTTTTATATTGTTTTTTATACGCAATATGCAGGCTTACACATCAATATTATTGGATTTGGTATCGTAAAATTCCAGTCATTAAAAGAGACAACATACTGAAAACTCTGGTTTTGAAGCTTTGAAGCGTGCTAATCTTTCTTTACTATGCTTCATACAGATGGAGATTTATCGTTGCGTGCCGCGTTTATTGACAAGGTCAAAACCTTATTATTTCTAGGTGTTCACGCAGGATCGTTTTTGGTTTTTTTTGTTCCATTTTCATGGAAGTTAGTCTTGGTGCTTCTGCTCTCATACGCTGTCAGAATGTTTGCAATAACAGCGGGATATCATCGATATTTTTCGCACAGAACTTACCGAACATCCAGATTGTTTCAGTTTGTTCTGGCCTTTTTAGGATTGACTGCGGGTCAAAAAGGGCCATTATGGTGGGCAAGTCATCATAGGCGACATCATTTGCACTCTGACACAGAACAAGATATTCATTCGGTCAAGCAACATGGTTTTTGGCACGCTCATGTGGGTTGGATTCTAGACTCAGGACTTGAGGAAGTGGATTACTCAAATGTCAAGGATTTAAAAAAATACCCGGAACTAGTTTTTCTTGATAAGTATTATTATATCGGGCCCTTGACTTTGCTCGCCTTTTTTTTGATTTTAGGACAAGTTGCCACAGCCCTAAATCCTCAAACGGTTTTCACGCCATTGGCACTAACGGCGTGGGGATTTTTTTTAGGCACAACTTGCCTTTACCATGGAACATTTTTCATAAACTCCTTGTGTCATATGATAGGTAAACAACGGTATCCTACGGGTGACGAAAGTAGAAACAGCTTTCTCATGGCCTTAATTTGCCTAGGAGAGGGCTGGCATAATAACCATCACTACTATCCCGCTTCAGAAAGACAAGGCTTTTACTGGTGGGAAATTGACATAACCCATCTCGGACTAAAAGCGCTCGAGAAACTTGGTTTAGTTTGGGACCTAAAAACTCCTCCGCGAAACATTATTGAAATTGGTCAAAGTTGTTATAGCCCCCAAAAACAATGACTGATACTGAAAAACCTGGATTTTGATCTGTAATCTTTGATCTATAATACTCTTAGTTCGTTTTACTTTTACCATAAAGGCGGAATAAAGTAATACTTAAACTTGGCTAACCCCCAAAAAACCATAACTGAAAAACCATAAAGAAGGCATCTTCAAAACCCCTAAGCTGATAGCCCTTTGTATAAAATGGTTTATTTAAGAAACTTATTGAGAATATTTTGTTCCAGGTAAAAAGGAATGCTCTAGTCACTGAATTGTGCTTTTTAGGCAATTCAACGCAACATGTTGGTAGGTTTCATCCGAGACCCTAGAAGGAATTAGGGCCGACTGAAAAAATTTTTTTAATTTCAACAGTAAAATCAGTTCAAATTCAAATTTTGCGATGCAGCTGAGCTTTAGCAGACAGTTACTAACTACCTTCTAATTCATCAAAAATTGCAGCCTGGCTTTCTATAAAACGTTGAGTAAGCCGGCAGTTTACTTGAAAAAAAACCTGACAATCAGACTTAATTTGACTGCCCGCAACAGATCTCCAGACTTAATTTTGAAAGCTTGATAGAAACCAATCGTCCGAAAAAGTGTAAAATTCCCAACAAGTGAACTCTGTATAAGAGTATATTTGCTAATTTCTCCGTGCTCTTAGAAGTTGAAGGTGGCTGATAAATGCTTTTTTTAAAAATTCCCTCAAGAGACCAATAAAAGCTCTACGAGGCTAAAGATTTTAGCATCAATTTATATTCAATTTGTTCATTGAAGCCCCCTAAAGCTACAATTGAGCTGTTGGAGTACCTTTTTATTGACAATTTTTTCTTGATGCCAAAGAGTAGCCATCAAAATAATGTCGTAGAAAAAGCTTGAATAAGGACCTAAATGAGATATCGCCCTAAATTTTTAACGGCCAAATAAGCAGGAATTTGGCAAGCCTAACTAAAACCTTACCCCTAATCTAAGTAGCTGAAAGCTCTTGGTTCGAGTTCAGCATGGTTTTGCTAAAGCTCTTCATACCCAAAAACACTGTGAGTTGCATTACCTTCTCTTGCCACATTAATGAAATTTAATATGCCCAAGCAGCCCGTATAATCGGGCGTAAAGACTTAGTTTTTAAACCTTTCTACTTAGCTCTTATGTGCAAATAACTGAGCTAATGGGCAGAGACGAAATAAAGCTCGCTGACTTCTGTTGACTCTTGCGAATCGAATTAAACATTCTTTGAATACGTTTCCACTCGGAAGTTCTTCGTACGTATAGTCTCTTAATTTTACTCAAGAATGTTTTCACCTTATTGACCATTTTCGCCTCGTTACCAAGAATTTTTGAGTAAATTGGCGTGTAATCATATGTCACACAATTGGCCAAAGGAGAATCCGTTGAGCAATCAATCAAAGTGAAGGGCAGGTTGCCCCATAGAAAAGTCCAAGTAGCTGAAAAAGTATTTTGGGTTGATCCAAGCAACTCTCTGATATCGTTCCTTAAGGACGGGCGATTCCTCGCAGGGTTAGTCGAATAAATATATACTAATAAATTTCTGATTTGCCTAACTATAGATCTTGTGTTGTGGTCCATTGTCCTAATGCTTGGCCTAAAGTCAGTTTCTGTGCAGTGAATACCGCCATCGTCGCTTCCTCCGGTTGTCCCATTCTGACCTGCTGAGCCCGATTGCCCAGTGCCACCAGTTAGCCCTGAGCTACCGCTAAAACCTTGGCCACCTTCAGAACCTTGATTGCCGGTCGTACCTTGATTACCTGTGGCACCATTCTGACCGGTTTGATTTGAAGTTCCATTGTTTCCGCCATTAGTATTTTCATCTTTACCAGCAACTTTAACATTCACGGTTATCGAACAACTATGAATATTTGTCTCAATACATCCAATCCCATCAGAACCGAAACAAAATAAAACCAGAAGAAGGTCCCCATCATCGACAATACCGTCTCTGGTTATATCGCTTTTGGTACATTGGCTTTCCGAACCAAACCCAAAAAGAACTAAAAGCAGATCTCCATCGTCAACAATTCCATCGAGGTTAATATCTTCAGGCAAACATTTTCCCGAAGTTCCGAATGCATAAAGTACTGCCATTAAATCTAAATAATCAATATTCTCATCTCTGTTAACATCCGCCGGGTTGCATTTTTTTCCAAAATCAAAAAGCACATTTAAAAGGTCTGCGTCATCAACTATGCCATCTCTATTGATATCCGCGTTTAGCCCTTCTGTGTCCAGTACTCTTGAAATTTGGATTTGACAATCCGAAACTGGCGTAAAGGTCACCAGACCTGCTGACTCAGAAAAATCATTACAATCTGAATTGACACCACTTGGAATGACTGAAATAGAATTACCCAAGCGCTCTGATAACCAGGAATTTAAATTTAGCGAGTGAGCATTCACACTATAGTTTGTCACATAATCCAAAACGTAATTATTATCCGGACAAACATTTCGCGGGACACACTGATCAGAGAAGAGGCTCCCAACCAATAATACAAAAGCAAATAACGAGACCAATTCTTTACATACACTCGCTTTAGACAACATGCCCGATTAATCTTAATTAAATCACACTAAACCAACATAGTCAACTAGAGCTTTTTATTTTCCTTAAAACCTTTTTCATACAGGAGTTAAAATCTTTTCATGCTTGATATTAACCGTCTTTGTCGTCACCGAAGAAATTCAGGCTCAACCGCTCTCAAAGTAAAAAATTGTGATTGTCCCATCAGATTTCATTGTTTTTGGAGTCCGGTTAAAAATGATAATTGTGTTAAACTGTCGCAAGAGAAATTGGGATCATCAATAATTCACTCGAATTCAAAGATAAATTTGGGACTATGGGTTACGAATAAGCGCTCTGATGGTTATCATGATCTTGAAACAGTAATGCATCCATTGACCTTTATGGACACGATTGAATTACATCCTGATTACTCGGATCAAAATAGAATATCAATTCAGACTAAAGGTCATATATTAGACATTCCGCCTCAAGAAAACCTAATTTTTAAAGCCTACCAACTCTTGGTCAAACGCTTCACAAAGTTACCCTCGTTAAAAGTAACCTTGTGGAAAAAAATACCTGCTGGATCTGGGCTGGGTGGAGGTAGCGCAAACGCAACCTTCTTCATAGTTGGATGCAATGAGCTTTTTAAACTAGGCATGAACAACTTTGAAACCAAATCGGTGTGTAAAGCAATAGGATCAGATTGTTCATATTTTTTGTTTAACAAACCTGCGCTTGCGCTAGGAAGAGGCGACTTGCTAAAGCCAGTACCCTTGGATCTATCCAAATATTGCCTGCTGGTTGTTTGCCCTAATATCCGGATATCGACCAACGAAGCTTTTAAATTGATACGGCCAAAAACGAGAAAAGAAAGGCTTGAAGAAATCATATGCCTACCAGTTTCGACATGGCGAGACCAGTTGCAAAATGATTTTGAGAATGTAATCTTCCAAAGATACCCGTCACTTGAAAGAATCAAAAACTCGCTTTATGAAAATGGGGCGACATACGCTAGCATGTCTGGCACTGGAAGCTCTGTTTACGGAATTTTTGAAACAATACCAGATATCAGCGTCTTTAAAAACTACACGATACATGTTGAGTTGCCGAGGGATGCTAATTTCCAAAAGAACTCAAACTGAAAGCCTTATAGCTCCAAAACTTGAAGCTTCAAGCACTTTGGTAGATGATTACGTCTTATGCCAAAGAATTTCGTGTAAAAAAAACCTTATGAGGCCGACCATGTCTGGATTCAAATATTCTCGGGCAAAAATATACAAAAAACGGGTCAAAAAACTTCGCGCTTCTTACTTCACGACAATTTTAACACTGGTTGTCCGAAAAAGTTTTTGACCTTTCAGTTCCCGAAACAAATTAATTGCGCATTTACGATTTGCAAACTTTGCGAATTGTTTTTATCTGACGCAACAAACTTTGATGTAAATTCCCTAAAAAAACTTTTCAAATATGAACTTATTTTGTCGAAATATTTTTTCGCCGTACGAAGAATAAACCTTTTAAATGGATTCTTGCTTTATTAGCCCCGATAAAATCCTCCAGTTGTTACAATTTATCTGCAGTCACGCTTTCGGATATAAATGCAGATACGCACCTTCGTCAAGAGATATCTGAGAGCTCAAGTTGTCACCAATTTCATTTATCACTTCTTGATGTTGATTTAACCTTTCTCTGACCAAAGGCAAAAAGCGATCCGTAAGTTTTTCAAGGAGTTGATCTATCTCTTCTTGGTCAAAAGTTGTAAGATTTGCTCTGAAAGGCGAATAAAGGCTCTCTATTAAGCACGCCTCCAAAGCATTTTCAAGAGACAAGTTAGCGTTGTTTTCCATTTTTTCAAGGCACCGCTCAAGTAAAAGATAGCTTATGATGTCTTCGTTTATATCATCTTGAGAGCTCAAACTGAGCCCTCTAAGTGTCATTTCGTTGCCAAGAATAGCTAACCTTAAACCAATAAGTTTGATTCGACGATCTATTTCGGCTCTATCCACTTGGTCAGGCTTAGCTTGGTTAGCCATAGACGTTAACGTTAGATCATTCTCGGATTTTAACCTGAACAGACGTTCCAATCTATCTCTCGCGTCGTTTAGCCTTTCATTCCTTTCTTCATAGAGAATATCAAAAAAACTGACCAAACATTGTTCCGCCCTTTGTGTCATTATTATGTTTCGATCTTTGCTTTTAATAATGCCATTGATACTGCTTGCAATTGCTTCTAAATCTCTTATTTGTCCAGCTACTGAAATAAAAGCTTTGATTACTCCGGACTCAGTTATGTTAACCCCATTACTGGTACTTAGCTCTGAATCTTTTACTCTTGCACGTAAAACCTCTCTAGCTTTGTTAACAATTTCATCGTATTGCTTGCAATTCAATTTAGGGAGACCTATTTTAAGCATTCTAAACGGCTTGCCAAAAGCCTGTACAGCTGCTTCACAGGTTGGCGAATGAAGTTTTTCTCTATTAAGCTTGTTATTTGTCTCGCGTTTTAGACTTTTTAAACTATCTGTCAAATAACATTGACGATCATTAATTTCGATCAAAAAATACAAGCACAAAATAGTTAGGGCAGTTGCAACACTTGTGTGCACGAACGCGCTTTGACTTAGCCCTAAAAACCACATCACGCCTTTTGCAATAAAAGGGCTGGCCGACAATAAAGATAATGTGAAAAGCAAACGTAAGCATCCTGTTTCTGGATCGAAACTGTCAGCTTTCACTTTTTCTACATAATCCGAGTAAATTTTGTTAAAACTTGCCAAACTGACAGCAAAATCAGTGGATTTCTCCCTATAATGCGCTATTAACTTATCAATTTCATTAGCACGTGTTGTGCCCTGACTACAGCCCATTGAATGAAATAATTCACTGACCAGTGTGGACGCATACTCTTTGAAACTGAGCCCTTCGCGTAATTTTCTTTTTCTTAATAGAGCTAACATGCTTTAATTTATTATAAAATCTTATTTTTTTCTATAGAACGAGATTTTACCATATTCATGTCAACAAAGCAATCAGTCAAAGAAATACGTATCTGAGATCACTTTTGCATCGGCAAGATGCAGGTGAAGACCAACAATGGAGTTTTTGTAAGCCTAGGTATCCATAATTTCTGAATTTAGGCAGTCATTCTCAAAAGAATTTTATCGACAACTGTAACACGCATCTAAATCTCTTTCTAGACTTGCCTCGCTTTTACACTTAAACGCCTTTAAGCAATTAAATAAAGCCGATACCGTTTTATTTTCCGTTCATGAATCATTAATTACCAACAATTCGTTAGTGCTTGCGAGAAAAAGCGAGTATTGAACTGGTGAACTATTCATATTTTGTTGAAAACGTTTGAGCAAAGTAATCTAGGTGTCACTCTTTAAGAGTTCCTTGCCTTATGTCATTGTATGATCTGGTCGTAGAGCACTAAACGATCTGGTTTTTATCAGTGTCACACACCATTTTGACAAAACTTGAATTCGAAAGTTTAGTTTGAGAAATTCTATTTCCTGTTGGTTTATTGCCTTTGCTGAATATGTTCCAGAATAATTCGCGAAATTTCCTCATGATGTCCGAGTTTATCTCGAGTAAGTTTGATACGTTGAACTCGTAGCCCATAGGTACGTCTTAGGTAAAAGTCTCTCATCGTGTTTAAACGACTTTCCGCGCTCAACATATGCCAGAATCCGTCGAGCTCGATATTCAGCGCCATCTTTAACCCATCAACATTATGTGACCCACGTAGAAACAATCCATCTGCGGTTTCGCTCAAACCTTCGTGACCCTTGCATATCAAAATGTCACATTCGATACCATCAATGTTTGCGTTCGTGTAAAGTTGCCATTGACCTTCACCTTCCTTTTCAATTGTCGAACGCAACGTCGGGAGTAAATCTTGGAAGACTCGTGTTGTTGCATCATCACCGCGTTTTAACTCAGCCAAAGCTTTTAAAACATTTTCTTCAAGATCAATAGGCGGAATTAGCCCGCTCATTTTAAATGCGGAATACAATGAAACGGTGAAAACGGGTGTTCTGTGTCCGCTTTTCCATATATAAAGCAGGCTAGCTAGCAACCTTTGTTGCTGATCCCTAAGCATTTCATAGAACGGTATCCACGAAGCCAGTTCAGACAGTAGGCTAATCGGTTCATAATCAAAAACAACATTTGCAGTTTGAATATATTTTTGATAACAGTCGATTAAATAGTCGAAAAATTGTTCCAACTTTTTCAATGACTCTTTGTCTAACTCTACACTGCGAACGAAGCTTAGCGCGCGCAAAGCAGCATACAGCGTATGCGAGTCTACGAACGTAGGTCTGAGACGCAAAAACTCATTGAATAGTACACGTACTTTATTCGAGGAAGGTCCTGCCTCGACAAGACTTGTGTCTATAGTGCACATACAGGCTGCAATCGAAGTAAAAATGTTTCTGTTTATACTGACGGTTTTATGATGTTCGGGTGCCACGATACGACGCAAAGCGTTTTGAATTCCATCAACAACAATTCGTTGTTGCGATTCATCAAGGGCGCCTAGATTGATAAACCTTATTCCCCGAAGCCATTGATAAGCAAAGCAATTAGTCCCATTCGCTTCGGCAAATCTTCTTAGCCCCTCGACTGCAAGAGAGACGTAAAAGGGTCTGAAATATTGCGGAACTATTGAAATGTCAAAGCCTCTGAGGCAATAAATAATCCGAAAAATATCCTTGTCCGAGAGGCTTTGAATGTTATCCTGAATATGGCTGAGAAGAAAGCTGGCAAATTTCACGAACACATCCGAATGCCTTTTCGAGCCCAGACGTTCCAAGCGAGCCAACCTAAAGATCCGGAAAGATTCGCAAGCATACAATAATTTTTCGTTACTGGTCATTGATTTAAACACATTTCGGAAAATTCTGGTCGTATTTTCGATCTCATCACTGAACCATCTTTTTGTTCTGAACGGTTCATAAAAATGCCAAGCCAAAGAGTGAATTTCGGTCAAGAACCGAATTTGATCGATGCCACTATCAATCCTTTTGGCAACTTTGAGCGCCCTCCTGATTATTTTCTCGCACAGCGCCAAAACTTCAGATCTCAAACTTGGATTATGAGTAAACGATGAATTTAACTGCACTAAAAGATTAAGGCAGCTGATAAAGATCCTTATACTTCTGTCATCTATCTCTTCATCAATGTTCCACTGAGTATTATTGAGCGTCTTCAAAACGGTTTCAAAACACACGAATTCTTCCTCATTTACAGGCAACACTAAATCAATTAACAGCGTCAAGGTCTCATGAATGTCCCGTAGATACCACGAAGTTTCCGGTAAGTTCATACGTTCCTGAATCCGAGCTAAAACGTCAAGCCTATTAGAGCGAAAGCTAGAGTCCGAAGCTCTTAAACCTTGAAACAGACGCTCTTCACCCGAGATCCTGAGTCTGTACATAAGGTAAGTTTCGGAGGCACCGCTTAAATTTTCCTGCGCCAAGTAATCCTCGAAGTGGTTTTCACCCGAGTTTTCCGATTTCTGTTGAATGCTAGCCAAGATTCTACAAACAGCGTGGCGGGTTCGGTCACAACGCCAGCTTTGTAGTGCGTTTGACAAGTCCGCAATTTGATGCAAAGTAAAAGTTTTCGTTGATCGGCAAACCAACCTATCAAGGTTATCCAGCAAGTTCTCTACAACACCGGCTTCATATTCGCTAAAAGCCGTTTGTTTGAATGCACGCAAACCCATTATACTTTGATACAAAACCGAAGGGTCTAGATCTTCATCGACCCAATCTAAACTTTCCGCTATATAAACAACTAAATCGAAAACTTTTTCCCTAACACTCTCCGACATCCTGCAAATGTCATATTGACTTAAAGGAAACAGCAACTTGTGTATCGACTTACCATGTAACTTGCCCATTTCAAACAATCTAATTGACACTTTGGTTAAAATGGAAATCGCTGAGCGTTCGAATAATTTCTGGTCTAAAACAACTCCCCTTAAACCATGTAGTATTAATCCAAGATCGTCAAAACTCAGTTTGTCTAAAAAATTATCAATTGATTGATCCAGTTGTTCCACAAACGAATGTATGGTTCTAGCTTGTTTCTCTGTCAAAAATTCCGGGTTTACACCCCTTAATCCATAAATTGCAATTGCCGCGAAATTCGGGCGGGTATTAAAATCAACAAGCTCAAATTTGTGAGCTAAAAATTCATACACTTGAACAAGAGCCTCTATTGTATTCTGGTCACAATCCTCAAACTTAAATTGCCTTAAGCCAAAAAGTGTCGTTTGAAAAACGTTTGCGTCTATGTTCTTGTCGTTAAAGTCCAAGTTGTCGGCTATAACTTTGATTAGAGAATAAACGATAGCTTTCTCATGATCGGTCAAAAATTCCGGATTTATCCACCTTAAACCCCATGCTGATATTGCCAGATCGATTGAACTAATATCAAAGTCTGACTGGCTTGCCCAAAGCAAAGCTTTCCTCAGCGCGTCGAATATTTTTTGTCTTGAGACACTCGAAACGTAATCCAAATTTATTCCTTTAAACCCATAAAGAAAGTGGCTAAATGTCGAGCCTTCCATGTTGGTTTGATTCGGATCAACGCGGTTTACTAACCTATGCAGGAGATCAACAATAATTTCCCTATGATCAGTTTTTGTAAAAATGGACAGCTCAAGTGCCCCGACGCCGGGAAGAATATAACCAAGATCCTTACAACTTATCTGCCAACTACTTTTTTCAAGTTCCTCAACCAATTTTGCAGCTAGTTTCACAAACACCGATAGTTCTTCGTCTTGTAACTTGGTGAAAGGTATATCCTTAAGACTCTGGAATATGACCGTATACTCAAACACTTCAAAAGTACCGGGTTTAATCTCAAACTTACTGTGCAAGGCATCAACGAGCTCAACGACAGCCTTGATCAATTCTTGATCCTGGTTTTCAGACAGCAAACCTGAAAGAGCGACGAATATATCTTTAAAGTTTTTGAGGTTTATAGTCAGGCCATGCACTGCGGAACTGACTAACCTTTTGTTCGCGACTCTTAAAAGTGACACAACAATGTCTTTTTCCCGATTATCTAGCTTGACCCCCGACAATGCACGAAAACTACCAAGTATTGTTGCGATGTCACTCTCCTTAAGAAACCCCCTAGCTTTCTCGAAATAATCTACAATCTCCTCAAGAAAATCAAAATATAAACTTCTTTCACCCTTTGTCATCAATGCTACCTCCATACTTAGTCCATAGAAAACATTCGTGATATCAAAAATTGTGAAACTTTCCTGATAATCTTTTAATTTTTGGAAGATAGCGCCAAAAGCCCGAAAAACAAGCAACCTCTCTTCGACTGACAGTGGCTCAAGACTGATGCCGTGAAGACCTACCATAAGGTGACCAATATCTTTTGACTTAAATGGCGTCTTTGAGCTCTCAACTTTCGCCACCATGACATCGAAAAATTCAAACAGAATGTCAAGCTCATCGCGAGATAAGAAACGTGTCTGAAAGCTTTTTAACGCTGAAATCATTTGGCACAAGCCTCTTGTGTCAAAGCTAAAACCAAGATTTTTTATTTGATTCGTGACATCCTTGAGCATTGAAAAAACTATATGGCGTTGACGTTGGGTTTGTTGCGGTATCGTCACAAACCGTAATCCAAAACAAATATTCGCGACGCTCCGAGGCGAGAAAAACCTCGGCTGATTGAAATTAATCCTAAGATCTTCTAGGGTCTCGAAAACGACTTCGCGGTCTTCGTCACGAAGCTGGCTAAAATAAACGTTAGCAAGCAATCGAAACAAGTCGCTTACCTCGTGTTCTCCGCACAGATTTAGATTTCGTGCAAAGTCCCGTGAAAGCGCCACAAAGAGCCTAGCAAGTTTTCGATTGTGATCCAAGTCCCTGGATCTTAACTGCATCTTACTGACCGCCAAAGCGACTCTTGACAAATCTTTGGGATTAAAATCCTCGCCGTTCTCCACCCAACGAGTGAGAAGGCCCAAAAATTTTAATAAGATTAATCTTCCAGTTTCACCCTTTAATAAAGGGTAAAAATTGGAAAAGCACATCGCAAAAGTTCCCGCAATTTCGTAACTTTTTTCCTCATTGATTGTGTAGATATTTTCCGTAATAACATCCAATAAACTGACAACAATTCTATGCTCGGATTGTGTGAGAGTGTCTAACGAATAAAACCTTAATGCCTTTAAAAGCTGAACTGCAACAAAAGGGTCTATGTCTTGCCCTATGGTAATTAATTTTTTCCCCACTCTATCAAAGAGAGCGAAAATACTGTCCCGTTCAGTGATTAAAACATTCGGGAAATGTGTCCTGAGGACCTTCAAACCATAAGCTATCGCCAGCGTTTTCTCCGGGCCTGGGAGCTCAGGTGAAAGACTGAATAGCAGATCTCGTGCCATATTCTTAAGAATTTTTTCTCTTGATTTTTCTCGTGTAAAATCCAAATAAACATCAAGAACTCTGAAAAACTCCAATAAATCACTGTCGGCTTTATCGACTTTTTTAACGATTGACTCACCGAACGAGGCAAGAGCATATCCAGTTACCCTGACAATGTCATCATCATGACTCCACGCCTCAATTTTCTGTTCAACAAACTGTCTTAATTCTTCGATAAGACTAGGTGGAATTCTCATCCTTTGGCCCAACTTATAGTTCATCAAATACCTTAAGTAGAGCAGTCTGTTAATAATGAGCCTACGATCTGTCAATTCGCTCAGTGTCGGTTCGTTTAAGTTCAACTCTTTAGAAAGGCGTGGATTATTTTCAGGTCCGAAGCTACTCATCTCAGAAAGTATTCCTCTTTTCACGATTTTCAACCAAAGCAGAGTTTTAGTCAAAAAATACAGGCTAACGTTAATTTAACCAAAGCAACCCGATCCAACAATTTTGTAATGTCATTAATTTTTTTTCACTGAAGCCCACATAAATGTATATGGGTAGCAGTCTGATACCCGATAGTTTAAGTTTTAAACTGCCGCAAAAGACTACCGAAGATTGTGCCTGAGGCTTTCAGTTCTAGTCAAAAACACTTCAAAATAAAATAGCTTTTTAAAATGTTGGTTACTATGTACCGCTCATTTGAGCCACATTAGAAATTCTTTCTCCTCAGACAGCCATAAAAACAAATTTCTTTAACATGGTTAAAAAAAAGCGTAGCCTTGTGTTCAAAAAAAAGCGAAATGCAACTGCACTAAACGAGTAATTGTGATGCACGTTTTAGTGTAAAAAAAGATTTTTAATTTCATGTTTTTATCTTTAGTGCTTTTCCGGAAATCAGGGCATACAGCTTTTTTATTAATATATAACGTTCAAAAAACAACTTTCAGACAGCTTTATTGTAAAAATACAGAAAATTTTAAACACTCTCCGAGAAAGAATTTCAGAATGCGTTCTAAAATTTTCAATAATACTTGGCTTTGTTACCTACCTTCTACAATGAAAATTCTGACTCCTACCAAACCTTCACTAGGAAGATTTTTATTTTTAAGGATAACGCTTTTTAAACTGGCAAGCATAACCTTTTATGCGCAGTTGTTTACTGCTAACCCTCGTCGATAATATTGCGATGCGTGATTTGGATGCAGGCTACTATTTAACTGAAAGAATAAAGCTAACTGACCAAGGAGACGTATCGACCGATGAAAATGGATTAGTGGAAGGCGAATTGACGCTTGTGGCCAAAATTAACGTTGGCGAACGAGGTTGTTTAAGGGTTCCGGTTGAAAAATGGAACGTGTATTTACCACGCGACCTGCCATACGTGACGCTTAGCGCTTCATTAGTCAAGGTAATGCCAGAAAGCGTAGGGGGAAAATCTTTTCAACCAACAACTCAACAAATTCAAAAGCTGGCAGAATTGCTTAAAATTGCCGGAGGTAGACTAACACGAGCTCGAAAAGAATTGCCAGTTGAAATAAACCCTGAACATGCTCTCGACCTATCGGGACAAATTTTGGCGACTCTTCCTGACACGCGTTTGCTTGAAATAAAGCTGGCGAACAAATTTTGTCTAGGCAATGCTGAAGTTTTTATAGCAAGAGGTCCCGCTTGTTTAATGTTGTCGGCCTCGCGTCAAGACATGGTATGGGCGCTCATCGGACTCGGAATAATCGACGCTTCTTTTCTCGCTGGGCCCGAAGACAAGCAGTCAATCCAAGTTGACACATTTCCGTATTTGGTTTATTCGCCCGATTTGAAGGACTCGACAAGTTTGGCCGTTCCGCGATTAGTTTTGCTCCTTTTTTTGCCAAATCAGGGGAAAATTGTGATAATCACAGATGACCAAAACCTTGAACAACATTTGTGCAAATTTTGCGAGATGTGCAGTGAAAATTCAGATGCCGAAAATATAAAAAACTCTTTAATTCGGGAAGCAGGCGAGGTAATCCTGGCCAGAACGGCAGAACACATTGAAAACCTCAAAAACCACGTGAGAACTCTTTATAGCAATCTGGCTCTTTCAGTTGCGCGAAAAAATATTATTTTATTAACGGAGGAACAGAAAATTTTTGTGCATAAAGTTGTTCAAACCGTGGAGGATTTTACTGAGTCCCTAAGGCTTCTTAACGCCACAGTATCGAGACAACCACAGCTTCAAAACTTAATTCATTCTTGTACTGAAACTCTGGATAGCATTAAACAAAGCGCTGAGCGGGTCATTAGGCTCGACACCGCAGAAAGAAATCAGGAATACGAGTTCAGGGCTTACTGGTTGACACTAACAGCCTCCGTTGTAACCCCACTTTTTATCTGCCTTGAGATAGCGCAAACTTTTCCTGTTTACTCACTTCCAATAACGATTTTCGGTGTACTTTCGTCATTTGCAAGCGCAGCTTTTTTTGCTTTTTTCTCAAAAAAAAGAAGACAACAACAAAGCCTTTAAGCAAAATGCCATTAAAGTTAATAGTTTGCTCATGTGGTTTTAGTTGCCATTTCTTCAGATGTTAACTTTGGCGTTAAAATTTATTTCGCAAATTTTATTCCAACTTTTGCAACCTTAAACTTTTTTGCAAAGCTTTTTAGGCCCCACAAATCGCCTCAAGTTGAGCGGTTTTGACTATGTCATAAGCTTTTATCCGCAAATTTGGAGTTAACAAAGGCGACATTTTTGCGATCTGCTAAACGAAATCAATCACGGTAATCTCTGGAGGACAATTTATTCGAACAGGAATCCCTACCATACCCAGCCCTCGGGTAACGTAAAGCTGGCCCCAGGGCTCCTCATAGTATCCGCTCAAATACTTTGTGCATCCTATGTTTAAGACAAACGACTTTTTAAAAATTCTTATCTGACCTCCATGAGTGTGTCCAGCTAGGGTGATGCACTTTAAATTGGTTTTAATCAGAGAGTAACAAAAGTAATCGGGACTGTGGGTTAAAACTAGATCAGCTTTATCAGGCACACCTGGGTAGCCCGTCAGAAAATCATCACTTCCATACAGGTTAATTTTTTGAAAATTAAAACTTTGGTTAATTAAAAAGACCCCTCCGTATCTTTTAAAAAAACCGGGCGTGTCTAAATAGTAATGCTTGATGTCATGGTTACCCCTAACTCCCACAAGTGGCGACAGCGAAGTCAGGCATTCCAATAGTTCGTGGAAATTTTTAATCATGGCTGATTTTAATTTGTGATCCCTCAGTTCTGAGTCTCTGATATAATAGTAATCGCCTAAAAGAACTGTCAGGTCTTGATTAAAATCAAAAGAAAAAGCGCTCCAATTCGGCATAAAAAATGAGCTTATATGTATATCGGACAAGGCTAAGATCCTTAAGCCTGCCAAGGTTTTGTTTGGTATTTTGACGCGCTCAACCTGATAACAGTGAGAGGGATCAAAGCAAACACCCATTCCAACCAAACTCAACAAAAAATTCCGTCTGTCCATTTTTATTGAAAAAAAAATTAGGCAACGTTATAATTTTTATCAAATGCTCAAGAGAATTTTCATATTTCTTTTGGTAAATTTTCTGGTAGTTATAACCATTACAACTCTTCTTTCTTGGTTAAACGTAGGCAGTTTTGTGTCTGATGGCGGACTAAACCTGTACAACCTAGCGATTGGGTCCGCAATAATTGGATTTACAGGTTCAATAATTTCTCTTCTGTTGAGCAAGATGACGGCCAAAATGCTTTTAGGGGTCCAAGTCATCGATCCGCGGTACCCGGGTGAATTCAGTTGGCTGGTGCAAAAGGTTTACGAGGTAGCCAAGAAGCAAGGTTTATCAAAGATGCCCGAAGTTGGTATTTACGAAAGTCCCGAGATTAACGCTTTTGCGACCGGTCCCTCTAAAAATAATTCCTTAGTGGCATTTTCCACGGGTCTTCTTAATTCAATGAACGAAAACGAAATAGAAGGTGTAATAGCTCACGAAATCGCACACGTTGCAAACGGTGATATGGTAACAATGACTTTAATACAGGGTGTTGTCAATACCTTCGTAGTGTTTATTAGTCGCGTGCTTGCATGGGCCATTAGTTCAAGGTTGGATGAAGGTAAAAGAGAGTTTGTTTATTTTGCAGTAAGTATAGTTTTAGAAATTATCTTTATGATCTTGGCGAGCGTGGTCGTTTTCTACTTCTCAAGGATACGTGAATATAGGGCGGATTATGATGCCGCAAAAAGTGTGGGCAAGGAAAAAATGATAGCGGCTTTGGAACACCTAAGAAGATATTTTGAGCCCTACGACGAGGCTCGGTCGCTTGAAACATTAAAAATAGCGGGTGGTAAAAAGGCCTCCTTATTGGCTGTTTTGTTTTCAACTCACCCACCTTTAGAGGCAAGAATAGAAAGGCTTAGGAAAGCCCTAGTTTAATTTTTGGCAGAAAAGCTATCTTTAGCAGATAGGCTTCTAGAAATTATATGTGACTATTCCCGTGAAAAAGTCGAAAGTAGGGTTCTGATTTTCAATTCATCAGCAGCCTTCAAACTAAAGAATCTCTTAGAGTCTGGAATACAAGAGTTACTCTCTGACAGCCCCCTAACAACACAGATTGAAATAGCAAAAAGCGAAAAGAAAAAAATCGCCCCTGAAGTTTTAACGGCTCAGAGATTAAGCATATTTGAGAAAATAGAAACTGAGGGAATACAGAAAAAAGCTCGAGTAAGTTCAGAGACACCCGCCAAGCAGTCGTCCGTAGTCCAAGTGATCATAGCGTTCCTTTTATGCCTTGGATGCGTTAAAACAATAGCTACTTGGACACAAACGTTTTTGCTTAGCCCCTCCATTTTATCATTTTGCGCCTTAATAGTCGGGATAGATAAAGTTTCACTGTACCTATTTTGTCTAGTAGCAGCGATCTTTAGTTACGCTACAGTGTTGCCTTGATTTTTGAACCGCTTTGTTTAAGCAGTTATTCTGTGCTTGCAGGCGAAGGCCGTTCAATCCGGGTAGGAGCTTTAAGTCCTGAGGAGATTGTGCAAAAATTTTCCTCAGAAGGTTTTTTAGGAGCTTCAATAAACGACCACTTTACGCTTTTAGGAAGCATAAAAGCCTCAATACTGTCTAAAAAAATTAATTTTCCATTTTTCCTGTCTACCCGTATCTATCTTAACGAAGCGCCGGGTGTAACCATTGTATGCTTTCCACTGACTAAGGCGGGACTAGTGTCTCTAAACAAGTTCTTAAGCAAAAGTAAATTGCTAAATTCTAACTCTGTATCAACTTTCGTACAAACTGTCAGAGATGTCGTAGTCCTGTTAAAGCTGGAAGAATTACGCAATGACACCCTCAAATTAATTGAAGTACTAAGATCATATTTTTTTCATATTTATACTGTAAGAGGGCCCTTTGAAATTTTGCCGGAGACAAAGAACGCCTACAAGGTTAAGGATCTATATTCAATTCCAATCGTTGGATCATTAGACGTGGCGTTTTTTGACTCTGAGACACTAATGTTAAGCGATTGCCTTGCGTGTATTTTGAGGAACAAATCCCTTGACGAGCTTACTGTTAATGAGAGATTTAATTTTACTGGCCTTTTTCACAAACCGCGCGATTATAAGTTTTACTTTCCGCCGGAGGTTTTGGCTAATAACCTAAAACTTTTCAACTCTTTGACACCATGGTTGCATCTTGAAATCACCCAGATTTTCCCGGGGATCAAAAGTAACACTTTTGACTTAAACAAATATTGCAGGCATAAACTTAGCGATTTAGGGCTGGAATCCGACTATCATAGTGTCACGCTCTTGGAAAAAGAATTGAAACTAATAAAAGAGCTTGATTATGAAAAGTTTTTTGTTCTTTGCAAGTACATAGTAGACTTTGCAAAATCTCGAGATATACTTTGTCAAGGACGCGGCGCAGCGGCAAATTCGATCGTTTGTTTTCTGCTCGGGATTACCGTTGTTCACCCGAAAGAGATAGATTTTCTTTTGGAGAGATTCATAAACCGTGTCAGGCAAGAGCCTCCAGACATTGACATAGACTTTGAAAGTGACAGAAGGCAGGAGATTTTTGATTTTATTTTTAGTCGATTTTACGGCCGATGCTCTCTGATTAGTGCAGTCTCTACCTTTCAGCTGAAAAGCGCGGTGCGCGATATTGGCAGGGCCTTTGGGATAAAAGCCTCTGTTTTAAGGGAGCTCGGAAAACATGTTCATTACTGGGTTGATGACTCTATACGACCTGACACTATAAAAAAAATAACCGCAGTCGATGAAGATACTGCCAATTTATGGTTGAAATTAGCAAAAAAATTAGCTGATTTCCCGAGACATTTAACTCAGCATGTTGGTGGTGTTCTGTTCCACAACAGGCCAATATGGGAGCTGTCACCGATCTACATGAGCAAAGACAACTCAAGGATCATGATAGAATTGACCAAAGACGATGTTGATGACCTCGGTTTAGTCAAGGTTGATATTCTGGGTCTTGGCATGTTGTCTGCGATTAAAGAAAGTTTAAATCTTCTTAGGAGAGATGGCATTCAAGTTGACTTAGCTTCACTTAGAGCAGATGACCATAAGGTGTTTGACCTTTTGTGTTCCGGCAGAACGATCGGAGTTTTTCAGGTAGAGAGCAGAGCCCAGCAAGCGATGATATGTAAATTGAAACCGCGCTCTTTTTACGATCTTGTGATTGAAGTCGCTATAGTGAGACCCGGCCCCATCGTAGGAGAGGTTGTGCATCCATATCTACGTAGACGTCAAGGTATCGAGAAAATTGAGTTCCCTTCCAAAAAAATCGAAAAAATTTTAGGCAAAACACTTGGTGTGCCGTTGTTCCAGGAACAGGCTTTGAGATTAGCGGTTGAAATCGCGAACTTTTCAGAGGAAGAAACGGAAGGTTTAAGGAAAGCTTTAAAAACTTTTAAACCAAGCGACTCTTTGATTGAGAAGTTTAGATCCAGACTAGTATCAAGATTACAAGAGGCGGGATATTCAAAGCATTTCGCGGAACAGTGCGCGAATCAGATCAAAGGGTTTAGTCAATACGGTTTTCCGG